>CAMDSI010000149.1 GCA_945906915.1 Spirosoma fluviale
TCGACTGAACCGTCGTTGCATTTGGCTGAATTTGGTAGCCATGAAAAGAGCCGCCATCGTACGAAAAAGCGAGTAGATAGCGGCTCATTTACTTATTTCATTAAAGCAGTTTCAAGTGCCGTATCAAATGATTGATAAGCTGCTGCCACTGTTGATAATTTCACGCCATCTGCCACCATATCCGTTCCTTGAACTGATCCAAGTGCAGAGAACTTAACTCCCTGAGCTTCTAAAGCTGATTCAAACGCTGCTTTCTTAGCTGCATCTACTGAAACAATCACCCGAGATTGCGCTTCACCGAACCAGAAGGCATCCTGACGAATAGCCTCATCTGAATTCACGCTAAATCCTAATCCGCGCGGGAAAGATGATTCAGCCAAAGTCACTAATAAACCACCATCTGATACATCGTGAGCAGATTCAATTAATTTACCTGCGATTAAGGCAGAAATTGCCTTTTGTAATTGAAGTTCTGTGGCTAAATCAAAATGCGGTGCTGGAGTTGCTTTGATACCCTTGTATGAATACACATATTCAGACGAAGCAATATCATTAACTGACTCACCCACTAAATAAATCGCATCCCCTTCTTTTTTAAAGTCCAAAGTCATCTTATTCGCCGGATCCTCTAAAATCCCTAACATACCAATGGTAGGCGTTGGGAAAACAGGGCCTTCATCTGAAGATTGATTGTAGAAGGATACGTTTCCACCCGTAACCGGAGTTTCAAACGCCTCACACGATTTTTTCATTCCCTTAATAGCACCCACAAACTGCCAGTATACTTCTGGAACATAAGGATTGCCAAAGTTCAAGCAGTTCGTAATCGCCACCGGCAATCCACCCGAACACACAATGTTACGCGCCGCTTCTGCCACCGCCATCGCAGTTCCTTCTTCTGGATCTGCATTTACGTAGCGAGAATTACAATCCACCGTGATAACAATCGACTTTTGAGAGCCATGTACCTTCACCACCGCCGCATCCGAAGGCGCATTGGTATTGCGGTTCGCACGACCAATCGATGAATCATATTGTTGTGCTACCCACTTTTTAGAAGCAATATTGGGGTGATTCATCATGTAGTTC
This sequence comes from Spirosoma fluviale, assembly GCA_945906915.1. Taxonomy (GTDB): domain Bacteria; phylum Bacteroidota; class Bacteroidia; order Cytophagales; family Spirosomataceae; genus Aquirufa; species Aquirufa fluvialis_D. The sequence continues at coordinate 1,090 of CAMDSI010000149.1, forward strand.
AAAGCCTTTGGCAATTCTTCCTTAGGCAAATCAGCTACTGAATCAATCTTAAATTTCTTAAATTCTTGGTAGTAAGCAGGCTCTTTGTACTCGCGGTGATACACCGGAGCGCCACCACCTAAAACTAAATCGTCCGCTGGCACATCAGCCACTAATACCCCGTCTTGATAAAATTCAAGACGCTTTGTATCAGTAACCGTTCCAATTTGCTCGCAATTTAAATCCCACTTATCAAAAATACGTTTCGCCTCGTGCTCTCTACCTTTCTCCACAACGATCAACATACGCTCTTGAGATTCTGATAATAAGATCTCGAATGGTTGCATATTGGGTTGACGCGTAGGGACTTTGGAAAGATCAATAATCATTCCATGTTCTCCTTTCGCAGACATTTCAGACGTCGAGCAAATAATACCCGCCGCACCCATATCTTGAATTCCGATAACACAACCTGCTTCAATAATTTCCAAAGAAGCCTCTAACAACAATTTCTCTTGGAATGGATCCCCTACTTGAACCGCAGGTAATTTCTCCGACGACTTCGCCGTAATATCTTCTGATGCAAAACTCGCACCACCAATTCCGTCTTTACCCGTCGCCGAACCTACAATAAATACCCCATTACCTACTCCATAAGAAGTGGCAGATGCTTGAGTACCCACCTTTAATATACCTGCTGAAAACGCATTAACCAGCGGATTCACATTATAACAATCATCGAATTGAACCTCACCACCCACGGTAGGAATTCCAAAGGCATTACCATAATCTCCGATCCCTTTCACCACACCTTTCACTAACCACTTCGTTTTCGCTAAATTAATATTGCCAAAACGCAAAGAATTCAATTGCGCAATCGGACGAGCACCCATCGTGAAAATGTCCCGATTGATTCCACCCACACCAGTCGCCGCACCTTGGTAAGGCTCTAAAGCAGACGGGTGATTATGCGATTCAATTTTAAATGCACATCCTAAACCATCCCCTAAATCAACCAAACCGGCATTTTCTTCTCCTGCTTTCGCTAACATACGCGGCGAGTCTTTAGGCAAAGTCTTCAACCAAACGATTGAATTCTTATAGCTACAGTGCTCAGACCACATTACAGAGAAAATCGACAATTCCGTAAAATTAGGCTTGCGACCTAAAATCTCCTGAATGCGATCATACTCTTCGGGTAATATTCCTAATTTTTTGGCTGTTTCGACGGTGGGAAGGGTTCCGATTGATTCCACTTAATTGAGTTTAAAATTGAAATGCAAAGATAGGAAATCTTACTAAATGGTGAGTGGTAAATGGTAAATGAAAAATGATTTTTATAAAAATCGGCACATTTACCACTTACCATTTACCATCACATCCACCATTTATCATTCACCATTTACCATTTAAAGAAAGTCTGCGACTTTCTTTAAATCCCCCAATACTCCCGATCTTCCGGAACATCGACATCCCTGAATTTATCTGAAAAGTGAATGATTTCGCATAGCATCGGATTTTGGCGCCAAAATTTTCCTAAACCTTGATCTCCACTCCAATTTTTAAATAAAGGTCGTAAAGCGGTTGGTATTAATACGGGTGGAGAATTAACACCTTGAAAGGAGGCCACGATGGCTCTCTCTGGATTTGCTAAGGAGATAATATTTTTCATATGTGCATTTGTCAAAAATGGCAAATCGCATAATAAGACTAACACATCTTTTTCGGTCTCAATCGCTTTAATTCCCACAGCAAGTGACTCCCCCATACCTTTTTCCCATCGTTCGACTAGAACAAAAGATAAGTTAGGGAACTCTATTTGAAGTTTTGCGATGATTTTAGTCGTTTGTTCCACCTCTGCGCCTAAACAGACAAGCACTTCTTGGCAAACACTAAAGGCTAACCGAATGGATCTCTCTAAAAGACTTTGGCCCTGATAAACCAAAACTTGTTTTGCTTCCCCTAAACGGGAGGATGCTCCGGCAGCTAAAATTAATCCAGTCATGTGATAAATATCAATTTCACTAATTTAATTAAAAATTATTAAAGCTTAGGTGGTAATTTTAGGCGATGCTTTTAGAAACCGAAATCGAATTTATTCAAAATAACCTACATCGAGATCCTGTCTCGGTGGCCTTGGATGCATCGAAACACCCTGATTTAGCTGTTCCTAAATTAGTAGGCCAAATAAAAGCCAGGCAAAAACTAAAGGATAAAATGCCTACCTGGGTGGCGAATTTTAACGTGTTTTTTCCGCCCAGTTTAGCTCTTGAACAATCCTCTTCCGAAGAAACAGCACACTTTAAAGCTTCCCTAGTAAATGGAAAAATCGCGGATTTAACGGGTGGAATGGGATTAGATAGTTTTGCTTTCGCGAAAGCGGGATGCGAAGTTAGCTACATCGAAAGACAGCCTGAATTAGCGGAAATCACCTCCTATAATCACGAAAAATTAAAAGCAGGAAAAATACATCACCATACGGGAGATAGCCTGCACTGGATTTCTCAACAAGTGGAAGCTTTTGATTTTATCTACGTAGATCCAGCGCGACGAGATGGAGCAGGTAATAAGGTCATCTTGTTACAAGATTGCGAACCGAATGCTTTGGAACTAATTTCGTATATCAACGAAAAAACCAACTTACTCATAAAAACGAGTCCTTTATTGGACTTAGATAGAGCTGTTAAAGAATTGCAAGGAGTCGAGAAAATTTATGTTGTTTGTGTCAAAAACGAAGTAAAAGAAGTACTCTTCTTAAAAACTGCGCAATCCTCGGATGATCCCATAATAGAAGTTATTGAATTAAGCCATCCGAAACCTTTGATTTTCGAAGGGCAAAAATCGAACGAAACAGCAGCGGAAATCTGCTTTAGTGCGCCATTGAAGTACTTATATGAACCGCATGCCGGAGTTTTAAAGGCTGGATTCTTTAAATCTGCAGGAACACAATTAAATAAAATAGCGCCTAATACACATTTATTTACATCTGAAGAACTGCATACTAATTTCGCTGGTAGATCGTTTGAGATTTTGGCCGAAGGTCCTTTAGAAAAAAAATGGATACAATCCGTTTTACCTGGTATGAAGGCGAATATTTCCACTCGAAATTTCCCGATTAATGCGGATGAAATCAGAAAGAAATTTCAATTGAAAGATGGGGGTGAATTTACACTTTTTGCGTTTCGAGATCAGTCTACTAAAAACAAGGTTGTCCTAGCTAAAAAAATCTTCTAACTTTACTAGAAATTCAGTTCATATGAAAAAAATACCGATCCTCTTTTTCCTTACTTTCTGCACAATTAGTGCTTCAGCGCAAGTATTTACTGGGATGTCTGAAATTGACAAATCAAAGAAAGAAGGAGTATATACCTTTGTAAATACACAGGAAAAGTATGCCAAGGCAAGCTGGAAAGCTTATTTAAGTAAATTTGGTAAGGTGATTGAAGGTAAAAATGGATCCTATGCTAGCTCTGATATAAAGATTTCAAGTATTTCAGACAATCCATTAATCGTAGTTTCTAAAGTTTCCGAAGAAAATAAAAAGGTCAAATTATTTATTTCAATTGCAACTGCTTCAGATGAATTTATTCAAACGGGACACGCTAAACTAAGTGAAGCAAGCACCTGGATTGAAGATTTTATTAAAATTGTCGATTTAGAAGAAGGTGTTAGAGTGGAAGAAAATAAATTAACTGAATTAATTTCTGCTCAGGCTAAAAACACGAAGCAAGCGGAACGTTTACTTCGTGAATTAGATTCTAATCAACGCCAAATCAACAATTTAGAAGAACGCTTAAAAGAGGCTAAAATCGAGAAAGAAAAGATTTTAACTAATCAAGTGCAGAATAAATTAGATCAAAAATCAAAAGAGGACGAAATTGCGGTTCAAAAAACAGCAGTAGACGCAGCGAAACAGAAAATCAAATGAAAAAAGGACTAATCGCTGTTTTCACGATTTTGTTTTTTTGCAATTTTGGCAGAGTTGAATATTCCGCACTCAATCCCAAAGCAAAAATAATACTTGTAGATTCTTCTGCTAAATCAATGCCGGCGAATTCGCCAAAGCTAGATAAGCAAGATGTAAGCGAACAAGAATCAACGGAAACACCGGATGAAAGTAGTGGCTGGTCAAAATACATCGTGATCGGGATTAAAACGTTTTTTGCCACATTACTGAAGCTTTTGATAGCCTAATATGCTATCCTACTCTATTTCTACCTCCATTCAAGCACCTGTCAGCCATGTAAAAGATCTTTTTACGGCTGATCTATTGCT
>CAMDSI010000150.1 GCA_945906915.1 Spirosoma fluviale
GCGTGGTGCACATCGAAGCCTCTCACAGAACGCGCTGATCCTACTAATTGCCCATGCGATTCGGTTAAAATAATGGTAGGTCTAAAATACTGATCCTGGATTTTGCTCGCCACAATTCCTACGACGCCCTTATGCCAGGCAGGATTAAATAAGACCGTACTTCGAGCAGACAACAAAAATTCATTCCCTTCAAACATCGCCAGAGCCTGCGAAACAATCTCTTTCTCCACCACCCGGCGATCCAAATTCTGCTGCATAACCGCTTCCGCTAATGCCTCCGCTTCCTGATCATCTGATGCTAGCATTAATTTCACCGCCCCATGCGCATGATCCATTCGACCCGCCGCATTGATGATGGGGGAAATCGAAAATACAATATCTGAAATTTGAATAGGCGCTTTTTTCATGGCCTTCTTCAATAAATAGCCTAAACCTGGGCATGGATTTGATCCTAATTTAGCTAAACCAAAAAAGGCCAACACCCGGTTCTCGCCATTCATGGGTACAATATCCGCCGCAATACTGCAAGCTAACAGATCTACTGACTCCCATAAAGGGTCGAGTTCTAGATCGTTAGCGATGGCAAAGGCCATCATCAATTTAAACCCGACACCAGCTCCCGTTAATTCTTTGAAGGGATATGGGCAATCTTTGCGTTTGGGATCTAAAACCGCAACCGCATCTGGAAGAGTCGCATCAGGCAAATGGTGATCGCAGATAATAAAATCAATTTCATTATCGTTGCACCAGGCTACCTTATCCTGCGACTTAATTCCGCAATCCAGGGAGATGATGAGGGTATAGTCGTTGTCTTTTGCGTATTGAATTCCTGCCTGAGACACCCCATAACCTTCCGCGTAGCGATCAGGAATATAGTAGTCGCAATCTGCGCCTAGAATACCCGCTAAATAACTGTAAACGAGGGTAACGGCTGTGGTTCCATCCACGTCATAATCGCCGTAAATCAGAATTTTCTCACCGGATTCGAGTGCTAAGCTTAGACGCTCCACCGCTTTGTCCATATCCTTCATGAGGAATGGATCATGCAGCTGGCTGATCTCTGGAACCATAAAATCCTTTACCTGATCGAAGGTTTTTATGCCCCTCGAAACTAGTAAGGATAAAAAATACGGATTCTTTAATGCCAAAGCCTCCCCTAAAGCCTCCACCTCCGCTGCCGGTGGTGATGGCACGTAAATCCAATTCTTATTTGGCTCCATTTTATAAAATTTCTATTTCGACGCGACGATTAATTTGACGACCTTCTTCTGTAGCATTATCGGCCTTTGGCTTCGACTTACCGTAGCCTTTAGTTCGAATACGAGTTGATTCAATCAATCCATTTAACAAGTAATCCTTCACCGCATTTGCGCGCTCTAAGGATAGTTTATTATTGATTTCATCCGATCCCGTGTTATCCGTATGACCACTAATCTCAATCACTAAAGCCTTATTCTCCTTCATTACCTGCAAAATTCGTTTTAATTCCGGTTCCGATTCTGGTTTTAATGCCGCCTTTCCTAGGTCAAAGAAGAGGTTATTGATAGTCGCCGTATTTCCCTTCACTAGTGGCACCATCGATAAATCGCGATCGTCTAATTCTAGGTAACGGCCTTTCATCGTAGATAAGTCTAGGTTCGTGGAAGCTGGAATTAGGCCTTTGGCCTTCGCCGTAATTCCATAATTCTTGCCATAAGGAAGCACTAATTTATATTTACCCGAGGACGGATCAGGCTTCGCCTGCCCCAATACTTTTCCATTCGATAAATCCTCATAGGTAATCGTTGCATCCTCGGGAACCTTTCCTGTTTGCTGATTCAAAACCGTTCCTGATAATAAAACCACTGGATCCGATTCTTGGGAAGTGACGGATCGTGTGGATGAGTTCCCTAAGCGACTATCGCCAAGGGCTGCATCCGACGGGGCATTGCCCATTTTCCCGCCTGAGTCCTTCCCTCCGGACTCTTTGACTGAGCCCGGGGCAGCTCCGCTGCCCTGCGGCGACTCATTGACTGAGTCACGCAGTGACGACTCATTGACTGAGCCTCCGCCAGGAGGCGACTCGACTGAAAGTCGAAATATATCCTTCTTCCCCAGCGATGCCTTCCCCGACATGAAATAGGCATAATCGCCTTTCGCTGCGATCGAATAATAGGCATCGTACTCTTCCGTGTTGATGGGGGAACCTAGGTTTTGGGGCTTACGCCAATTTTGCCAGGTATCATCTAGTCGGCGCGTCAGGTAAATATCTTGACTACCTTGCCCACCCGGACGATCCGAGGAGAAATAAAGTGTTTTCCCATCCGCCGATAGGAATGGAGTTGTCTCTGAATATTTGGTATTAATCCCCTCCCCTAAATCCATGGGACGAGACCAGCGACCGTCCTCATAAAAACTCACATATAAATCGTCGTCTTCACTATTTTTCTTCCGCGCAAAAGCTAAAAGAATGGCCTTCCCGTCCATCGTTAAATAGCCATATTCATTTTTGCCTTTACTTAACTGCTCGTAACCTGGAATATCGATTTTCACTGGAACACTCCAGCCACCCGTTGTCTTATTGGAGATCGAGAAACCGCGCGTTTCATAGGTTCCGTTCACGTAGGCCCCTTTTAGAAGGATGGTTTGGCCATCTGGGGAAATCGATAAAATGGTGTTGTATTGATCGCGATTCAGCACCTCAGAAAGGCGTCTGGCTGAACTCCAGGTGTCCCCTACTTTTTCGGAGAACCAAATATCCTGTGAGCCCGAAATCGTCTCTGAACCTTTCACTCCATAGCGATTAGAGGGATGATTTTTCCGGCCAAAATACAGCGTCCTTCCATCCGGAGAAATCACCGGATTTAATTCAGAATACTCTGAGTTCACAGCAGATCCCAGATTCTCAGGAGCCTTCTGCGCTAACAGACTAATCGATATCAAAAAGAAGAACAAAAGTTTTCTCATCCCACGTAAATCCACTTTTTCTCCATCTTTTCTGGCTGATAGGCCATCATCCAATCCGCTAATTTAACCGGATCCGATTCCACTTGTAAAGCATCCATGTTCGGTTGCTTCAAGAAACCTTCATCCACCATGTGTTGAATTTGTTTCAATTGTAGATCAAAATAGCCGTTGATATTAAATACCGAAACAGGCATCTCGTGCAGATCTAATTGCTTCCAAGTCAGAATTTCAAACAATTCGTCTAAAGTCCCAAAGCCTCCTGGCATGGCAATCACCCCATCCGCCATATCAGCCATCAAAGCCTTACGCGTGTGCATGGTATCCGTCACGTGCAATTCTGGTAAGCCTTTGTGCTTCACTTCCCAAGGCTCCATAAATTTAGGAATCACGCCAATCGCATGTCCGCCTAAACGCAGAAATTCATCGGCTAAAACACCCATCAAACCTACACTTCCAGCGCCAAAAATCACTTCGCATCCATGTGCGTGCAAAGCCTGCGCTAACTTGACCACTTGTTCCGTGTAAACTGGATTATGGCCTTTCGAAGACCCACAATAAATCAATATTTTTTTAGACATGTATAAGTTCTTTTAATGCTTCATCGAAGCGGACAAAGGTAAACGAAAAGGAGGCGTCTTTCACAAGCTTTGCCGAAGACACGCGACTACCCCCTAACACTAAACAGGCCATCTCCCCTAAAACCAGGCGAAGTAAAAATCCGGGGATGGAGGGTAAGAAGAATGGCCTGTGCAAGGCTTTGGCAATTTGCTTATTCATTTCTCCCGCCCGAATCGGTTCCGGAGCCACGCCATTATAAATTCCAGACAAGGCAGAATTTACCAACATCTCGTTAAAAATTCTCACTAAATCGGTAATATGTATCCACGATTGCCATTGCTTTCCCGAACCCAAATTTGCGCCTAGACCCCAGCGAATCGGCTTCGATATCACAGGAAATATTCCTCCTGATGCTCCCAGCACTAATCCGATGCGAACCTTCACTACGCGCAAACCTAAGGACGCTATTTGGTCTACCGCTGTTTCCCATTGCTTCGTACAATCCGCTAAAAAATCCAAGCCAACTGGAGAAGTTTCCAGACATTCCTGCTCGCCTGCATCTGCCCCATAAAAGCCGATGGCAGAGGCGGAAATTACAGTCTTAATCGAATGTGGAATCGTCGACAAAGCTTGGTATAAAACTGCCGTACCGCGCACACGGCTATTCACTAATTCTCTTTTGCGCGCAGCAGACCAGCGTTCCTCTGCGATGCCTGCTCCAGCTAAATGCACAATGGCATCTACTCCTTCGAAGGCAGCCGGGTCTACATACCCGAAGGCAATATCCCATTGAAAATCGCCGCCAGAACGAGATAAAATCACGACCTCATGGCCCTGAGCAAGCAAAAATTGCTTCAAAGCACCACCCACAAAACCCGATCCCCCCGTGATAAGTATACGCATATTAATTACCTTTTTTAATCGCTTGGTAAATCACCTCATTGATTCCGGTACGAATGTTCATATCCGAAATTTTGGAATTATTCCGCGTCGGATATACCCGGTTAGATAAAAACACATAGACTAAATCAGACGATGGATCGATCCAGGTATAGGTTCCTGTGAAACCCGAGTGACCAAAGCTCTCTGGACTCGCAGATGCCGCTGCAGAAATACCCGCCTTGTTGCGATCTACTTTATCAAAACCGACGCCACGACGTGCATTTTCTGTTATGCTAAACGGATAGGATGTCCATTGTTTGATGGTCGATTCTTGAATGAATTGCTGGCCACCATAATAGCCTTTTTGGAGGTACATCTGCATAAGTTTCGCTAAGTCATTCGCATTACCGAAAAGACCTGCGTGACCCGAAATACCATCTAATAAAGCCGCCCCCTCATCGTGCACCTTTCCGTGAATCAAGGTCTTTCTGAAGAGGGAGTCGTATTCCGATGGCACGATACGCGCTAATGGGAAATATTTCTCTGCTTGATAAACTAAAGTCGATGCTCCTAAAGGTTTGTAAAACGTATCCGCTAAAAAATCTGTCCACGGTTTACCCGTCATACGCGACGATTCCGATGGCAATAAATAATAGGACAAATCCGAATACACATATTCCTTCTTTTCGCGCAAAGGGCTCTCCTTAATCGCCTCCATAATCCGATCTTTCATCGTTTTGTGCGCGTATAAATTAGGCGCTACCGACGTCGGATATTCCTCCGATTGCATATAAGAAAGGGTGAATGGTTTCCAACGCGTCACATCTTTCGTGATATCCACGAATTCTTTCCACATCGCCTTTTCATCCTTGATATTTTTCTTCAAACGTGCTTCCCCAGAAGCTGGGCTTAAGAAACGCTCTACATATTTGTATTTCACATCGTCTTT
>CAMDSI010000151.1 GCA_945906915.1 Spirosoma fluviale
GCGGAAGTATTAATTCCCTTCGAAGAAATTCGAGGTGTTTTAGCAAAAGCAAAATGCGCGCGATAAATCAAAGCCATCGCGTCAAAAAGGAATAATTTTTTCATGTAATTCAGCTATATTTGGGGATAGAGATTGCCTTTGTAAATATAACAAATTTATCCTCGAAATTATGAACTTAGCTGACCTACGCCTGAACTACCAAAAAGGGGAATTGCACGAATCTCATGTACATCCTGATCCTTTTGCCCAATTTTCAATTTGGTTCAAAGAAGCACAATCAGCGCAGGTTCCTGAGCCTAATGCGATGTTTTTAAGCACATTAAGTTCAACGGGTCGCCCTTCAGGACGCATCGTTTTATTAAAAACAGTCGATCATGGTTTTAGTTTTTTCACTAATTACGAATCCCGTAAAGGCCAGGAATTAGCTTTTAGTTCACAAGCATCGATCACTTTTTTTTGGGGCGAACTAGAACGCCAAATCCGTATCGAAGGCCATGTCGAAAAACTCTCCGCCGAATTATCTAGCGCCTATTTTCATTCTCGCCCGCGCGAATCGCAATTAGGGGCCTGGGTTTCTGAGCAAAGTGTGCGAGTAGATTCCCGCGAGGTATTAGAAAAACGCTATGCAGAATTAGCTATACAATACGAAGGAAAAGAGATTCCGAAGCCAGACCACTGGGGGGGCTATCGCTTAGTTCCAGATTATTTCGAGTTTTGGCAAGGTAGGCCGTCACGCTTGCACGACCGTGTGGTGTATGATGCGCGGGAGAAAGGGGAGTGGGAGTGTTATCGGGTAGCGCCTTAAAAAGCGCCGTAGGCCCTTTTTCATAGAGCAAAGAGCAAAGTTCAAAGAGCAATTTTGTAATTGACTAAGTCACGAAGTGACGACTAAGCCGTTTTCGGCGACTTTTTGACTAACTCTGAACTTTGGTCTTTGCTCTTTGAACTTTATAATAAAGTTTTCTCCAACGTCTTCTGACTTTGAAACCCTTCCCCATACTTCACCCCAACCTTATGCCCCATTTCCATTGCTCGCGCTTGGATGAAGTTTAAGAAGTCTGGGCTAGAGATATATGAGGCTGGCTCCTTAGAGGATGGGTCGAAAAACTGACTCTTAAATGCGCGAATAGCGGCTTCTTTTTGATCCCAGTGAGCAGAAATATCAACGACGAAATCAGGCTCTAGATACCGATCCTGAATGTAATGGTATACTTGTGCGGGTCTCCAGGCAGACAGGTCGCCAGTTTTGATTTGGCGTAATCCCGATAGAAAACAGGCATCAATGGCTAATTGTGCTCCTTTGCCATGGTCAGGATGGCGATCTACTAGGGCATTAGCTAAAACGATATCTGGCTGGTATTTGCGAATGACTTCAATTAATTTCATCTGCGTTTCTTCATCGTTTCTGAAAAATCCATCTCGAATACCTAGGTTTTCTCTTGCGTGAAGTCCTAAGATTTTAGTGGCATCTGCCGATTCTTGTAAGCGAATTTCAGGAGTCCCCCGTGTGCCTAGTTCGCCTCTGGTAAAATCTACGATGCCTACTTTTTTACCGGCAGTAATGTGCTTTAAAATAGTTCCAGAACAGCTTAATTCAGCATCGTCTGGGTGAGCGGCCATGACAAGAATATCTAGTTTCATAGGAAATAACGGGAATTAATGGATACGGATTCGGCGCCCCGCTCGGATAGCCGATGAGTTCCTCATACCATTTAATTTTTTCAATTTAGCAATCGAAACGCCGGTACGTCTAGCAATGGCTCCTAGCGTATCCCCTTGACGAACCTTCGTCCAGGCTCTTGATCTCGAACGAACCTTATCACCTACAGATCCAAATTCATTCTTTAATGAAAGTGAGCGAATGTCAAAAGATCGAGCGGTAATAATAATGTGATCAGAAACGGGTTCGAAGGGATTGAAGCTATAAATATTTTTAGGGTTCATCGGATTACCCTCATAACGCGTCTCAAAGTGCAAGTGCGAACCCGTACTGCGGCCGGTGCTTCCGCCCACGCCGATTTGGTCGCCCGCTTTTACGATGGTTCCTGGCTCAGCGCCGGGGGAGGCTAAGTGGCCATATAAGGTCTCAAAGCCATTATAATGACGAACTACCACATAATTGCCATAACCTGAGCGATCATAATGACTCACGCGAACAATTCCATCAAAAACAGAATTCACAGGGTAACCAGTTTCTAAGTCTAAATCTACACCTGCATGCAAACGTCCCCAGCGAGGCCCAAAAGGACTCGTTTGTTTCACAATTTCTAAAGGTGCTGCCCAATTCCGACCTGCTGCTGTATTATACAATTCGATATCAACTGGCTCGTCAAATTCTTTAGCATCAATATCATATGGATCAATAATTTTCGTATCCCAAATCGCAAAATAGGAGGCTACAGACACGAAATCTTCCGTTCCTTCCGGAGCTGCTTCTTCCTCGATTTCCACGATTAAATTTTCCCCTTCATCAATAGAAGTCGTATCAAAATTGCTGATGCTGGCGTTCAAAACCTTGATCGGTTCGAATTTACGTTCCTGCATTTCAGAACCAGCCGTCACTCCAATGGATTCGGTTTCGTTTCTAAAAAGTAAAGGAGGAAGCTCATCTAAGTCATCTTTTTTCTTATTCTTTTCTTGGAAAAGTTGTGAGTTAGATTTGACTTCGATTTCTGTTTTTTTCTTGAATAAATTCCGCTCCTGAGCCTTCAAGCTTAAGCCCGTCAGAAGCAGTAAACATCCAAAAATATAGGTAATTAACCTCATAATACTTGATTAATGTAAATTGCTTGCCGCTAACCAACGCTCCGCGTCTAATGCCGCTATACAGCCAGTTCCTGCTGCGGTAATCGCCTGACGATAAATGGAATCTTGAACGTCTCCACAAGCAAAAACGCCTTCTATATTCGTTCGTGAACTTCCTTTTTCAGTAACTAGATATTCTTGCTTATCCATCTCTAATTGTCCCTTAAATATGGAGGTATTAGGTTGGTGGCCTATAGCTACAAAGAAACCAGTTAAGGCGATTTCTTCTGTTGCTTTACTTATATTATTGACGATGCGAATGCCGGTTACCCCGTTCGCATCCCCTAAAATTTCTTCTGTTTCTGAATTCCAGTGGATCTCAATCTTCGGATTATTCTTCACGCGCTCTTGCATAATTAAAGAGGCACGCATTTCGCCACGACGTACGATTAAGTGTACTTTGGTACATAAATTAGCTAAATAACTAGCCTCTTCTGCTGCTGTATCACCCGCGCCTACCACAGCAACTGTTTGATTGCGATAGAAGAATCCATCACATACCGCACACGCCGAAACGCCTAATCCATTAAATGTCGTTTCTCCTTCTAGTCCTAACCATTTTGCACTAGCTCCTGTCGCGATAATGACTGCATCTGCTTCAATTTCAATTGTATCATCAACCCAAACTTTCTTAGGGGAGCTGGTAAAATCAACCTTAGTGGCCATTCCGAACCGAACATCCGTACCAAAACGCTTAGCTTGATTTTCTAAATCCACCATCATAGCGGGTCCATCAGTGCCTTGTGGGTAGCCGGGAAAATTGTCAACTTCTGTCGTCGTCGTTAATTGTCCACCTGGTTGACTGCCTTGGTACATGATGGGGTGCAAGCCTGCTCGTGAAGCATAAATAGCTGCGGTATAGCCGGCTGGGCCAGAACCGATAATAAGGCATTTGATTTTTTCTGACATGTTGATTTTTATCGAAAGGTAATGAGCCTACAAAATTCGGGAAATATAGGCAGAAACACAAGCGATGATTTTTCTTAATAATTCTTACATTTGTTTTACAACCTAACATAAACGAATGAAGAGCGTAACTATTTTACAGAACCTGACTTTTTGGGTTTTATTATCCATTTTACTAGGTGTATTCATTGGTCACTTTTCACCTGAACTAGCTTTATATAAGGTATTGGAATCTAAATTCACCTATAATCTATTAGGTGCTGATTTAAGTTTTGGTCCTACGCTTAGTGAAGTATTCAGTGGCGTCTTTATCAGTTTAGTGAAGATATTTATCAATCCCATCATTTTCTTGACGATCAGTTTAGGGATTGTGAATATGGGTAATCTAAAAAAGGTTGGTCGCGTAGGAGGGAAGGCGCTATTGTATTTTGAAGTGGTGACGACTATCGCTCTATTGATTGGTTTAGCTGTTTCTACCTTGATTGAACCCGGAATAGGCGTTATTCGCGATGATATTGCAGGTGGTGATATTTCTAAATATACCCAAAAAGCAGCCGGATTCTCTTGGGTCGGCTTTTTGAAGGAAAATTTTACGGTGCAGGTATTGGGATTCTCCATCTTTTTTGGCATCTTTTTAAACTTTGTTCGCGGAAAGGCGAGGATGATTTCTGGTATGCAGCAAGCGTCACATTGGGTATTTAAAGGACTAAAGATCATTATGTATTTAGCGCCTTTGGGAGCTTTAGGAGGGATGGCTTTTACGATAGGCAAGTTTGGGATTCATTCTTTAGTTCCTTTGGCTAAATTAATGTTGACGGTCTATGTAACGATGGGAATCTTCGTTTTCGTGATTTTAGGATTTATTATGCGGTCTTGTGGAGAGCGAATTTGGTCTTTTTTGGGCTATATCAAACAGGAGTTATTAATCGTTTTAGGCACGTCATCATCAGAGGCGGCGCTGCCCTCTTTAATGCATAAACTGGAGAAAATGGGCTGTTCTAAGTCGGTAGTGGGTTTAGTCGTACCGGCTGGTTACTCCTTTAACTTAGATGGCACGAGTATTTATTTATCTATGGCTACCTTGTTTTTAGCCCAAGTTTATGGTGTACATTTGTCTTGGGAACAGATGCTGACCATCGTGGGTATATTGATGGTGACTTCGAAAGGAGCAGCAGGGGTGACCGGAAGTGGATTCGTAGTTTTAGCGTCTACTTTAAGTGCATTACAAGTAATTCCTGTGGAAGGATTAGCGCTCTTATTAGGAGTGGATCGATTTATGTCAGAGGCAAGAGCGATTACGAATTTTATTGGAAACGGTGTGGCGACGGTTTGGCTTGCTAAACATGAGGGAGAATTTCAATCAGATGAATCAACTAACTAATCATATATGTCTATTTCATCCATTTTAAGACAAGATGCTCTCGAGTATCATGCAGGAGGGAAACCTGGAAAAATTGAAGTAAAACCGACGAAATCCACCGCTACTCAGCGCGATTTGTCTTTAGCGTATTCGCCGGGTGTGGCAGAGCCATGTTTAGAAATTGCAGAAAATGTAGAGAAAGTCTATGATTATACGGC
>CAMDSI010000152.1 GCA_945906915.1 Spirosoma fluviale
TTGTAAAAAGTATGGAGCCGATAGGACGGGTGTTCACCTCTTCCCATCTCGAACAGAGAAGTTAAGCCCCGCACCGCTGATGATACTGGGATCAAACCCGGGAAAGTAAGTAAGCTCCAAGTTATTTAAAGAAGACCGCCTCCTAGGAGAGCGGTTTTTT
Source organism: Spirosoma fluviale (assembly GCA_945906915.1). Lineage (GTDB taxonomy): Bacteria > Bacteroidota > Bacteroidia > Cytophagales > Spirosomataceae > Aquirufa > Aquirufa fluvialis_D. The sequence goes on from CAMDSI010000152.1 coordinate 161, forward strand.
TTTGCATAACAGTGACCAGTAGTCAGTAATCAGTAGTCAAGTAAACAGGAAATAGAGTAGAGATACGGCATAAAAAAGAGGCTACCGCCTCGTTTTTTATTCATTCATGAAATATCGCCCCCACGCACTCTGCTCTTTGAACTTTGAACTCTGCTCTTTGGCTATCGCCTCCGGACTCCCTCCCTCCGGACTACTGTCTACTGATTACTGTCTACTGATTACTGCATTCACCATTCACCACTTACCATTCACCATCTATTCTCCCTACTCTATTATCTATACTCTACACATTGAGCAAGTCCCTTGAATTAATAAATTGCTCTCTTGTTTGCTAAAGCCAGCGGGAAGGACGATGCTGGGGATATGAACTGTTTCTAAACAGGTGGTTTGACCGCATTGATTGCACTTGAAATGCACATGGTCGTGTTGGTGTTGATGATCACCTTGATGGCAAAGTTCTTTGCATAGGGCATACTTTACTCCACCATTATCATCTAGTACTTTGTGGAGTAGACCTTGTGTTAAAAAGGTTTTTAAGGTTCGGTAAATGGTTACGCGGTCGTATTTATCACTTAGTTTTTGTTCTATGTCACCTTGACTTAAGGCATAATCGAAGCCTTGAAAGGTAGACAATACGTTTACCCTACATGGTGTTGGTCTTAAATCGAAGTCGGAAAGTGAATAGGATGAACTCATTTAACCTAAATGTTCAGTTTGCAATTTGACCATATTTTGGTAAATACCTGATTTCTTTTTCATTAATTCCTCATGTGAGCCTGATTCAACTATTTTGCCTTCTTCCATGACAAGGATTAAATCGGCTGAACGAATAGTTGATAATCGGTGAGCGATTATTAAGCTAGTTCGGTTTTTCATTAACTCTTCGAGAGCGGATTGAACCCATTTTTCAGATTCGGAATCAAGAGCGCTAGTGGCTTCGTCTAAAAGTAAGAATTTGGGATTTTTCAAGATGGCGCGGGCGATGGCGATGCGCTGTCTTTGGCCCCCTGATAATTTCACCCCTCTTTCGCCTACGAGTGTATCCCATTTTTCTGGAAATGATTCGATAAATTCTTTTGCGTAAGCTAATTCGGCTGCAGATTCAATTTCTTCTTGCGTTGCCCCTGGTTTTCCATAGGCAATATTTTCGCGGATGGTTCCTCCGAAAAGTAGCACTTCCTGAGGTACCAGGGCAACCATTTTACGCCATTCGGTGATATCAATGTCTGTTATGGGACGTTCGCCTAATGAGATAGTGCCGGCTGACGGCTCGTAGAAACGCATAAATAATTGCGCTAACGTTGATTTTCCCGTTCCAGACGTTCCAACGATGGCAACCTTGTGACCTGGTTCAATAGTAAAGTTAATCCCTTTGATGATCTTAACGGAGGGGCGAGATGGGTAAGAGAACTCGAGGTTTTGTACCTTTATTTGTCCAAATGTGACCGCAGAAGCAGAGGAATCACGTGTTAAATCAATCTCCGATGGATCTTCTAAGATTTCTAGAATTCGATCTGAAGCGCCAATCGTCTTTTGTAACTGTGCATAAATATCGCCTAATCCTCCCACGGATCCTCCGATGAAGGCCGTGTAAAAGATGAAGGTCAATAAGTCTGCTAGAATTAATTCACCTTGAGCGACTAGGGATGCACCATACCAAACCACGCCCACAATGCCGCCAAACAAGGCAAATATAATAAAGCTGACAAATCCACCGCGTAGTGTTGCGGCTTTCAAGGCTTCACCTAAAACTTTATTTAGGGATGAAGTGTAACGGTCGACTTCGTATTTTTCATTCGTAAATGCTTTGACGGCTTGAATGGATGTCAAGGTTTCTTCTACAATAATGTTTGTATTAGCGAGTTCATCCTGTGCTTTTTTGGAAATCTTCCGAATAAATTTACCGAATACGATGGCTGAAATCACGAGAACGGGGAAGGTTGCCAGCATAAATAAGGTGAGCTTCCAAGAAATATAGGTGATCAAGGCGACACCTCCTACGAGAGTAAATACTTGACGGAAAAATTCAGCCAAAGTGATAGACAATACATCTTGTAATTGCGTAATATCCGAGGTAATGCGGCTCATTAATTCCCCTACACGTCTTTTTTCGAAATGGAAAATGGGTAGGGTAATGATTTTAGCATAAAGCGTTTGGCGAACATCTCGCATGGCTTTTTCCGATACCTGTGCGAAAGTATAGATGCGGAAAAAAGACAGGATGGACTGAACGATCAAAATAGCGAAGAAGAAAATGGTTACTTCGTTGATTTTGTAGTTAGATTTCCCTTCGATCACCTTAGTCATTTCACCAATTAAAAGGGGAAAGCTTAACGTCGTTAAATTCGAAAGTAATAGGAACATCATCCCTATAATGAAAGTCCATTTATAGGGAATAACAAATTGGAAAATTTTGAAGGCCTTGGATAAGCCTTGTTTGCTTACTTTAACGGCATCTTTTGGGTCTATTCCCCCGCCTATATCACCATGTTGCTTTTTTGCCATCTTATTTTTCTTCTGCTTCGCCGCGGTAGCCTGAATCTAAAAAGATTCGATTTGCTTCCGGGTCGGTCACTATTTTTGCCAAACTAATTTTGGGCTTTTGTTTCCAATAAGTATCTACTATTCTCCAGCCTAACCAACGGCCGATGCCGCCAGGGCAATCCGGACCTATTTCAGCTGTTTTTGGACGTTCATCTAAGTATTTAGCCTTGAGAATTTTATCGCCACTGAATAACAATTTATTGTCGATAAAATGTTCCCAAACCTCCCTTTGGAAGGCATTCGTTTCGGCTATTTCTTGCTGTGTATAGCCGAAAAGCAGACTATCCGGAACGGAGGGTAAAATCGTTTTCGTGAATACATAGCCCTTTCCATACCAAATCATGTCACTTAATAAACTGACATCATTATCTGTTTTTTTGATGAGATAAGCGGAATATTGTAGGATAATTTGAGCCACTAATGCTTTCGGTTCTAGTTTGCGCAGCTGGTATTCGTACACATTGGGCGCTTTGTAAAGTCCGCGTGAACCCATAAAAAAGTCGAGTCCTACGATAATGAGGGTATCAGAAACCACTAAATTCTGTGCCGTAAATTCACCTCCACCTATTCCGCCAAAACCGGAAAAAATGGTTCTAATCTTAGGCGTTTTCACCCCTGGAAATTCTTGTTGAATCTTTGTAAAGGCCTCTTTCAATTCTTTTTCTAGCGCATCACCCCCGAAAAAAGCAGCCTCTTGACTTTGATCATAGAATTTACGCAGCGCAGGGTTCGCATACAATCGAAATAAATCTTGCGCTAAAAAAGGGCTATTTTCTGATGTAGCACTGAAGTATCCTACCTTGATTTCTGGGTATTTATTCAGTAAAGCACTCACCTCTGCATCGGTTTTTGCTGCTGCTATGGAGCGTTCTACTCGAACAAAATCCCAAGCAATAGTGGGTGCCGCTTTTTCAGTGGAAGAGGAACAAGACCACAGTAGAAATCCAATACCTAGTGCGTAAAGAATTTTCATTATCCTAAACGTGCTAATAATTCTTGTAAAGACTGAATCTTCGTTTCTGTATCCGCTAATTTCTGTCTTTCACGCTCCACTAAATCTGCTTTCGCATTCGCGACGAATTTCTCGTTCGCTAATTTTGCTTCCACTGATTTTTTGAACCCTAATAAATAAACCAATTCTTTCTCAGATTCTGCTTTCACGACAGTTGGATCTTCATCATTCGCTAAGGGAACAAAGAATTGATCTGCTTTCACCACGAATGTTTGGGCATCGGCTACGGCATCCGCTACAAAAGTGATGGATTCTAAATTAGCTAGCTTCATCATTATAGCCTCTACAGGCGCATAAGCCGCCTTATTGTCTGCTTTTATGCATAGAACCAAAGCCAATTTAGGCGATAATTGCTTCGAATTGCGAATCTCCCGAATCTTCGTCACCACCTCGAAAACTACATCGAATTGAGCGATTAATGCAGCGTTCACGACACCAGTCCTAGGGAATTCCGCCTTGCAGATGGACTCCTTCTCAGCGCGCGTATCGATCGCTTGCCATATTTCCTCCGTTATAAACGGCATATACGGATGCATTAAGCGCATCAAAGAATCGAATAATCTGAGCGCCGCGTTAAGCGTCGCTGAGTGAATCGGACTTTGGTAAGCCGGCTTAATGATCTCTAAATATTTACCACAGAAATCATCCCAAACTAATTCATAAATGCTTAATAGGGCATCTGAAATTCGGAATTTGCTGAAGTGATCTTGAACGTCGATGATGGTTTGGTTCAATTTTGACTCAAACCAAGCAGTAGCTAATACGTGTTCTGGTAAAGAGGATCCTGGAACAACTTCTAAACCGCGCAGCAATCTGAACGCATTCCAAATTTTGTTCGAGAAGTTACGACCTTGTTCGCATAGCTTATCATCGAACAATAAGTCATTCCCAGCCGGAGCGGAGAATAATAAGCCCGAACGAACGCCATCGGCGCCGAAACGTTCGATTAGTTCCAATGGATCAGGCGAGTTGCCTAATGATTTGGACATCTTACGTCCCTGTTTATCGCGCACAATTCCGGTTAAGTACACATTTTTAAAGGGCAATTCACCTCTCCATTCGTAACCCGCCATGATCATACGCGCTACCCAAAAGAATAAAATATCTGGACCCGTTACGAGGTCATTGGTTGGATAATAATACTTAATTTCTTCGTTATCAGGATTTTCGATACCATCAAAAACCGAAATGGGCCATAACCAAGACGAAAACCAGGTGTCTAATACATCCGGATCTTGCGTCAAATCATCTTCCACCAAAGCATATAACTGGTATTTATCTCGAGCGATGCGTAAGGCCTCTTTTTTATCTTTTGCTACGATCAACGTTCCGTCTTCTAAGTAGAAAGCAGGAATTTGTTGGCCCCACCACAATTGACGAGAAATACACCAATCGCGCACATTTTCCATCCAAGAACGGTAGGTATTTTTGAATTTCGCTGG
>CAMDSI010000153.1 GCA_945906915.1 Spirosoma fluviale
CTCATCGCCGCACCTAAGGCATCGATTCCAGTGATTAATAAAGGATCATAGACGTAATTAAAAGGGTCACGGTAAGGAGGGCCGGCCACGACCGTTCCTGCTGGACCTGTTTGGTGGTGATTGTAGAGGATTTGAGGCATCCACTCGGTGTATTGCTGGCGAGCCATATTCGTGGACTCGCTCATATTCATCATGTAGAAATCGCGATTATTATCATGACCAATGTACTTTTCGTATAAACGTGGCAAATTATCGGTGGAGCGCTTCAGCGTATCTGCCTTGCGCTTATACCAGTTCGAAACGAGTTCTTGCCCATCCGGATTCGCGTGCACGAAAAGGATGATGGTGTTTTGGAGAATCCGTTTTGTTTCTTCGTCGTTTCTCGTTGTGAATTGATAAATCGATTCGATCCATTGATGTATTCCCACTGTTTCTGTGGCGTGCAATCCGCCGTCGATCCAGACGATGGCTTTTCCTTCTTTAGCCAAAGTCTTAGCCTCCAGCTCACTCAAGCCTTCCGCCCGCGCCAAACGCTGCGAAATAGCCTTGTATTTTGCCAAATTCTTAATATTCGCCGGATCCGACACGATGACCATGTACTGGTTTCGGCCTTCTTCCGTCAGTCCGATCGACTGCAATTTCACGCGATTAGAAGACGCTGCCACCTTCTTTAGATAGGCTTCCGTCTGAGTGAACGTCGCTAAATGGTAATTATCACCTATGTTAAACCCAAAATGCGATTTAGGACTAGGCACCTGCGCGCTTAAGTTAAACGACGCGAATAATAAAACGAGTAAGATTTTTTTCATAGTTGAATCAGGTAAGCTTTAAAGATAGAAATATAGAAATTAATTTTTAGCTTCGTAGCTGAAAATTTACTGAACTATGTATAAAAAAATATCCTTTATTGGCCTGATTGCGATGGCCGCACTAAGCACGATGTCTTTAACAAAGGCGCCTGCAGTAACAGAAGAGCCCGCTGAGGTGAATTATACTAAATATTGTGCGTCTTGCCACGGGGAAAAAGTGGAAGCCTTCGTGGACCGCAAATGGAAACACGGAGATAAAAAATCTGACATTTTAGCCAGCATCACGAACGGTTATCCAGAACTAGGGATGCCTACCTGGAAAGAAGTTTTGACTCCGAAAGAAATCGAAAAACTAGCGGATTTAATCGTTGAAAATTTAGCTGGTGTAGAGCAATACAAGTTCGCGAACAAACCTACTTCGAATATATTCAAGTCAGACGGCATGACGATTGCCTTAGACACGATCGTGACGGGATTGGATAGCCCTTGGGGATTTGTTCAGTTGCCTTCGAACGATTATTTAATTTCAGATCGCGCAGGTGTATTGTATCACGTAGATCAAAAACGTAATAAAACTGCCATTACTGGAACACCTTCGGTGTATGCGCAAGGTCAAGGTGGTTTATTAGATATCGCTCTTCATCCTCAGTTTGAAAAGAATGGCTGGGTTTATTTATCTTATTCCAAATTCAAAGTGGAGGACGGTTCTAAAATGAACACGACCGCCATCGTTCGCGGAAAAATCAAGGATAATAAGTGGGTAGAATCGCAAGAAATATTCGAAGCGAAGCCATACACAAAAACATCTTTACACTTTGGGTCGCGTATCACCTTTGACAAACAAGGTCACATTTTCTTCTCTGTGGGAGAGCGTGGAATGGAGAAAGTATTCCCTCAAAAACTAGATAGCGATAACGGAAAGATTCACCGCTTAAATGATGATGGAACGGTTCCAGCGGATAATCCATTCAAGAATTCCGATCATCCAAGCATCTATTCCTATGGACAGCGTAACCCACAAGGTTTGACGACGAATCCGTGGACGGGGGATATTTGGGAGACGGAACACGGTCCTCGTGGTGGTGATGAAATTAACATTATTCAGGCAGGTAAAAACTATGGCTGGCCGGTAATCACGTATGGTATTAATTACGATGGGAAACCGATTTCGGCTATTTCCAAAAAAGAAGGCATGGAACAACCTGTCTCCTATTTCATCCCTTCTATCGCGCCATCTGGTTTGACTTTTGTGACGGGGGATAAATACCCGGCTTGGAAAGGCAACTTGATGATCGGCTCTTTACGTTTCAATTATTTGAACCGCGTCGAAGTGAAGAATAACAAGGTCGTGAAACAAGAAAAGGTCTTATTAAACGTGGGCCGCATGCGTAATGTGGAGCAAGGCCGCGATGGGTATTTGTATATTGGGGTGGAGAATCCGGGGATGGTTTTTAGACTAAAACCTACGGTTTTAAAATAATAGAGCATAAAGCATAAAGAATAAAGTAGATTAGAAATTAGAGAGTATAGAGAGGAGATGCTTTTTTTAAAATCACTATACCATCAAAAAAAGGGCTTCGGCCCTTTTTTTGATTCCAACTTTATGCTTTGTGCTTTATTCTTTGTGCTTTAAATTAGCACCGTTCATCATTTTCTGCTTTCTACAGCAACTTTTTTATGGGAACTTTGCCCCATGAAATTAATTGCCTTACTACTAATTTGTTCTATTACGGCTTTTGGCCAAAATTCCTTACACCTTCGTCTGCAGGATTCCAATCAAGAGGCGCTGCCATTTGCAACGGTTCTTTTGAAGAAAATGACTGATTCTAGCCTCGTGAAGGGGATGAATACGGATGAAAATGGAGAATTAACTGTTTCTAAATTACCGCTGGGTCGCTTTACCCTAACGCTGCAATCCACTGGATTTAAGCCTACTAAAATCGTTCTTAAGGAGGTCGCCGCCGATTCCAAAATCGAATTAGGGACCATCACCTTGTTCCCTTTAAGCACCGAATTAGCGGAAGTGAAAGTGACAGCAACGAAACCGTTTATCGAAAAGAAGCTCGATAAAACGATCGTCAACGTGGAAAACTCAGCGATGGCAGCGGGAAACACGACGATGGAATTATTAGAGCGTTCGCCAGGTGTGATTGTGGACAAAGATGGCAACATATCCCTTCGAGGAAAATCTGGGGCAATGATCATGATTGATGGAAAAATCTCCTATTTGACAGGGGCAGATTTAGCGAACTATTTGAAGAATCTACCGGCCGACCAGGTCTCTCAATTAGAGATAATGGCGAATCCGTCTTCCAGATATGATGCGGCTGGTACGGGAGGCCTCATTAACATCAAACTGAAAAAGAATTCAAACATCGGTTTAAATGGTTCGGCCAATGCGACTTTAGCGCAAGGAACCTACCTTCGTGAAAGTGTGGGGGTTAATTTAAATTACCGAAAGAATGGCTGGAATTGGTTTGGAAATGGGTCGGTAGTGGACAGAACTACCTTAGAACGCAATAATTTAACGCGTTATTTCCGAGCCCAAAATGAAGTTTGGGAGAATGGTTATGCGTTTAAAAACGAGAACCAAACGACTCAATTAAAAGGGGGCGTGGATTGGTATTATTCGAAAAAGACGACGCTTGGAATTTTGGCCTCTGGAAATATTAATCAGTATACTCTTAATAATGGCCTAAATCAAACTATTCAATATACGAGTGCTGGGGCGGCTTTGACACGGCTGAATACCTATAATAATGTGGGCAATCCGAGTCACAATTATGCCGCTAATTTTAATTTTAAGCATGCCTATGATAGCACTGGGCGTGAATTAACGATTGACCTAGATTATGCACGTTTCGAGGATAATAGCGGATCTAACTTACGCTCACAGTTTCAGCGCGGTGATTTTACCGCCTTGCGCTCAGATTCTCTTCTTTTAAATAATGCCAAATCCTTCGTGGATCAATATTCCTTCAAACTCGATTATGTCCTACCTTCCTTCTTGAAATCGAAATGGGGAACAGGTTTGAAATCATCTTATGTGAAAACAGATAACGATTTACGCTTCCAGGGCAAGAATGAAGGGGCACCCGCCTATACTTTTTTGACAGGCCAAAGCAATCACTTCGTCTATACCGAGCAAATTCACGCCGCTTACCTAAACACGGAACGCGCCATCGGCAAATTTAGTTACCAAATCGGTTTGCGTGGCGAGTGGACTTTGGCAGATGGATTGTCTCAGGCTTATACCGCGAACTCGAAAGATTCCACTTTCCACCGCGATTATGCACAGCTTTTTCCGAGTGCCTTTTTTCAGTATGATCTTTCCAAAAACCATAGCCTCGGCTTTAATTATTCGCGTCGCATCGACCGCCCAAGCTATGGGGATTTAAATCCATTCGTTTTCTTTTTGGACAATTATACCTTCAAAGTGGGTAATCCGTTGTTAACTCCCCAGTTAACAAACTCCATTGAATTCAGCCACACCTATATGGGCGCTTTTAGCACAACTTTGGGCTATAGTCATACCACTAATGTGATTACAGAGATCTTAAAACAAGACACACAGGCTAGAAAATCGTACCAGACGACAGCAAACATGGCGGAGCGAACGAATTATAGCCTTGGATTCTCCTTACCAATTCCGATTGCCAAATGGTGGTCCAGCAACACCGATATTTATTTCAACCGCAACGAACTAGTAGGAAAAGTCGAAAATGCAAACCTGAGTCCAGCTAATAATCAGTTCTATTTTAACACGAACCACATCTTTACCTTGCCTAAAGAATATCGCTTCGAAATCGGCGGAAATTATTTCTCTGGAGGATTAGAAAGTGCCTTTATTTTTGGGTCTGGGGGATCTATTAATTTAGGTATTCAAAAAACGGTACTAAACAAACGAGGCGTCATCCGCTTAAATGCACAAGACGTTCTATATACGTCTAATCCAGATGTATTCATCAAATACGGCGACCTGGATATTGTAGTCAAACCGCGCCCTGATTCACGTGTAGTCCGTATAAACTTCACCTACCGCTTTGGCAATGTGGCAATCAAAGGGGCGAGGGTAAGATCGACGGGGTTGGATGCGGAGAAGTCGAGGGTGAAAAGTAAATAACTCATTTGTTTTAATGTAAATCTAAAATTGCGCTGCGCGATAATTTTGTGATTTACATTTAAACAAACTCTCTGAGATAAAGAGAGAGAGAAGAATAAAACGAAATGCATAAAAATATCGCGCAGCGCATTTTTAGCATTCGTTTTAATCTTCGATATCTA
>CAMDSI010000154.1 GCA_945906915.1 Spirosoma fluviale
GGTTGTGTATACGTGATAAAGTGCACTTCATGACCAGCTAGCGCTAATGCTTTGCCCAGTTCTGTCGCCACTACTCCACTTCCGCCATACGTCGGATAACAAACGATCCCTATTTTCATACCTTAAATTTAGCTGAAAGAATGTAAATTTGTAGTAAACAACTGATAACCTTTGAAAAATCTCGTCTTATTTGCGTCTGGTTCGGGTTCTAATGCCGAAAAAATCATCGAACATTTCAGAGGTTCCGATCAGGTCCAAATCACCCACATTTACTGCAATAACCCCTCCGCAGGCATTATTGAGCGGGCAGAGCGACTGGGAATTCCTTGCCGCATTTTTGACAGAGACTCTTATAAGAACGGAACGGTGTTGAAAGAAGTTCAATCTTTGCGGACGGATTGGATTATTTTAGCGGGCTTTTTGTGGTTGATTCCTTCGGAGTTTGTTCACGCATTTCCTCAACGAATCGTCAATATTCACCCTGCTTTATTGCCGAAATTTGGTGGAAAAGGAATGTACGGACATTTCGTGCACGAGGCGGTGGTAGCTGCTGGGGAAAAAGAATCTGGGATTACGATTCACTACGTAAATGAGCACTACGATGAAGGTGGAACTATTTTCCAAAGTTCTTTCCCGGTCTTACCTTCCGATACCGCAGAAGATGTGGCTAAAAAAGGTCAGGTCTTAGAGCACCGCGATTTTCCTAGGGTGATTGAATCGCTCGTTAATCCTTAATTTCCTCGTAGGGAACATAATCGCCGTCGTCTGCCGGCTTAGGCTTGGATTTAGCAGCAGGCGGAACAAAATCCACGTCTATGCTTCCTTCTTTGCGGGCACGCGTCGCGTTTTGCTTCGAGCGAATATCTTGTTCGGACATCTTCTTATGCACTTGCGTGATGACGTACCCCTTCATCAAAAAGCGTAACAAAGGGATAACGACATAATACAGCACTAATCCTAAGGCTAGTAATTTCAGCATCTTATCTACTCAAATATAAGTTTCTTTCACCGTACACTTTGCGGAAGAAATCGTCTTTCAAGTCATCTATGAAATAGATCGCTTCACCCGTCGACTTCATTTCTGGCCCTAATTCCATGTTTACATTCGGAAATTTACTAAATGAAAACACAGGAATCTTAATCGCGAATCCTTTTTTCACTGGTTTGAAATTGAAATCTTTCACCTTCTTGTCCCCTAGCATGACTTTGGTAGCGTAATTCACGTAAGGCTCTTGGTAAGCCTTGCAAATAAATGGAACCGTACGAGAGGCACGAGGGTTTGCTTCGATGATGTATACCACTTCGTCTTTAACAGCGAATTGGATGTTTAATAGACCTTTAGTCTTCAAAGCCACCGCAATTTTACGGGTATGATCTTCGATTTGTTTGATCACGTGATCCGATAAATCGAATGGAGGTAATACCGAGTGCGAATCCCCCGAGTGGATACCCGCTGGCTCGATGTGCTCCATCAATCCGATAATGTACACGTCTTCTCCGTCACAGATCGCATCTGCCTCCGCCTCAATTGCATTCTCTAAGAAGTGATCTAATAAAATTTTATTGCCTGGAATATCACGTAAGATATCCACTACATGTTGCTCTAATTCTTGTTCGTTGATCACGATTTTCATCGATTGCCCTCCTAAAACGTAAGATGGACGAACTAATAAAGGATAACCTAATTCACGACCTAAAGCCGCGGCATTGTCTGCATCTTCGCATACCCCAAACTTAGGATACGGAATATCTAAGTCTTTCAATAAGCTCGAGAACGCACCGCGGTCTTCTGCTAAATCCAAGGCTTCGAACGAAGTACCTAAGATTTTGATGCCGTATTTCGATAATTTTTCGGCTAATTTCAGGGCTGTTTGGCCTCCTAATTGAACGATAACTCCTTCTGGTTTTTCGTGCTGAATGATGTCATACACGTGCTCCCAGAATACCGGCTCGAAATATAATTTATCAGCGATGTCAAAGTCCGTCGAAACTGTTTCTGGATTCGAGTTAATCATAATCGTCTCGTAGCCTGCTTCCTTCGCCGCTAAAACGCCGTGAACACAAGAATAGTCGAACTCGATTCCTTGGCCGATACGGTTTGGCCCAGAACCTAAAACCACTACTTTCTTCTTCGGTGAAACAATAGATTCATTATCTAAAACCGCAGAGGCTCCTTCTTGACCAAACGTTGAGTAATAATAAGGGGTCTTCGCTTCGAATTCCGCTGCACAGGTATCTACGCATTTGTAAATACGTTTGATGCCTACCGCGTTACGCTTATCGTATACCTCTGATTCGAGGCAACGTAAGGTGTGAGCGATTTGGCGATCTGCAAAACCTTTATGCTTAGCCTCTTCTAATAAAATCGTCGGGATATTGTGAATAGAGAACTTCTCCATCTCTTTTTCCACGCGCACTAAATCTTCGATTTGGTTTAAGAACCACTTATCGATTTTCGTTAATTGCTGAATTGTTTTGAACGAAATACCCAGTTTAAAGGCATCGTAGATATGGAATAAACGGTTCCAAGATGGATTCGCTAAGGAGTATAAAATGGCATCTTGATCACGCAATTCCTTGCCATCCGCTCCCATTCCGTTCCGCTTAATCTCTAATGATTGACACGCTTTTTGAAGCGCTTCTTGGAAATTACGCCCGATACCCATGGTTTCTCCCACCGATTTCATTTGCAATCCTAACGTACGATCCGCTCCTTTGAACTTATCAAAATTCCACCGCGGAACTTTCACAATTACGTAGTCTAAAGCCGGCTCGAAATAAGCGGACGTCGTTCCGGTAATCGCATTGGTTAATTCATCTAAATTATATCCGATCGCCATTTTCGCAGCGATCTTTGCAATCGGATATCCGGTTGCTTTAGAGGCCAAAGCCGAAGAGCGTGAAACCCTCGGATTAACTTCAATCGCGATAATCTCATCAGTTTCTGGGTTCAAGGAAAACTGTACATTGCATCCACCCGAAAACTGACCGATGGCATTCATCATCTTGATCGCACTATCGCGCATGCGTTGATAGATCGTATCTGGAAGTGTCATCGCCGGAGCTACGGTAATCGAGTCCCCGGTGTGAATCCCCATCGGATCGAAGTTCTCAATCGAACAGATGATAATCACATTCCCTAAATTATCACGTAAAAGCTCTAATTCATATTCTTTCCAACCCATGATGGATTGCTCAACAAGCACCTCGTGCGTAGGGGATGCATGCAAACCTTTGTTTAGGGCTGCATCAAAATCTTTAGCTTCATGCACAAAACCTCCACCGGTTCCACCTAAGGTAAACGACGGGCGAATAACTAAAGGAAAACCTGTTTCTTGTGCAATTTCTTTTCCTTCCAGAAAAGAACGAGCCGTACGTCCTTTACAAACGCCCACCCCGATTTCGATCATCTTCAAACGGAATTTCTCGCGATCTTCTGTTGTTTCAATAGCTGCAATGTCTACACCTATAATCTTCACTCCATATTTTTCCCAAATCCCCGCCGCATCACAATCAATCGCTAAGTTCAAGGCTGTTTGACCTCCCATAGTAGGTAAAACTGCATCAACTTGATGATTTTCTAGAATGTGAATGATGGAAGCTTTCTCTAAAGGCTTCAAATATACGTGATCCGCATTCATCGGATCCGTCATAATCGTCGCTGGATTTGAGTTAATTAAGATTACCTCAATGCCCTCTTCCCGTAAGGAACGGGCGGCTTGGGAACCAGCATAATCAAATTCACAAGCTTGACCGATCACAATGGGGCCAGAACCAATAATTAGTACGGATTTAATCGAGGAATCTTTAGGCACAGATGTTTAAATTAATTTTGAAAGGATAGGTGTTTTTGGAGGGTTTTGGTTGACCTCCAAAATTGTGCAAAGTTAGGGTTTTAGGGTCGATTTGCAAAATAAAATATTGACTTTTGTGTAGGTGAGGCAGAACCCGAAAAAACCCTTATTTTTGACAAGAAATTATAGAAATCGTGATAAAAATACTGGTAGCTTTTGATGAAAATAGGGTCATTGGAAAAAACAATGAACTGATATGGCACTTGCCGGCAGATCTGAAAAGATTTAAGGCCTTAACCACGGGTCATGTCATCATCATGGGGCGCAAGACCTACGATTCCATCGGAAAACCGCTACCGAACCGAACCACCATTGTTATTTCTCGCAATCCCGCTTTGCAAATCGAAGGCGTTATCTGCACTAGCTCAATGGAGGAAGCTATTTTAAAAGCCAAATCCCTCAGCCGAGAAGAAATTTTTATCGTGGGAGGCGCTGAAATTTATAAACTCAGCTTAGCCGTGGCCGATCAAATCTTGGTCACACAAATCCACGATATTTTTGATGGAGATGCCTATTTTCCAGAAATCGTGGCGGACCAATGGGAGGTAACTGAAAGAGAGCGAGGCGTAACGGACGAAAAAAATCCCTACCAATACAGCTTTTTGACCTACAGCAGAAAAAAATGATTCATAAAATCAATCTGAGTGCTGAAGCGATCTCCATCGACCCCTATTACCAATTCTTGCAGGATCCGGTGGCAGGGGGGATCTGCCTATTTATCGGTACCATTCGCAACAAAAATCAGGGCAAGGGCGTAAAGACCTTAACCATGGATGCCTATCCTCCTATGGCCTTGAAGCAAATCGAATTATTGTGTGACCAGGCGGCTGCTCAATGGCCAATAGAACGAATTGCCTTAGTTCATCGAACGGGACCTTTGGAAATCGGGGATATTGCCGTATTAATCGGAGTTACGTGCATTCACCGAGCTGAGGCGTTTAAGGCTTGTGAATGGTTGATTGATACATTAAAGAAGGACGTACCTATTTGGAAAAATGAATTTTACGAAGACGGATCCTCCTGGCTAGTCCCCCATCCCTGAAAGCATCAGGCTGCAGCCACGCATTTCGGAATTATCGAATCGGCCTAAGACTTTAAATCGAATCCCATCTTCTTCCATTGAGCCTAAATCCCGAGTTTCGATAAAGGAACAGGAATCGATGTTTCCCAAATCCGCGATTTTAATTCCCCCCGTTTTATGCGGCTGCGTCACTAAGGTGAATGGGTC
>CAMDSI010000155.1 GCA_945906915.1 Spirosoma fluviale
TTGCTCCTTCAAAGATGATCGTAAATCTTCCTTCAACGTCGCGATTGATTTGCCATAGGCTTCCACAATGTTTTTAGCAGAACCGTATTGACCTTCCATCTGCTCCATGCGACTAGTCAATTCAGCCTCAATACGCTTATCTTCTACGATTACAGAATCTATCTCTGCTTTTGCCAGCATGAGTTTATTAACGACTAAACCTTCTAAAATTTGGCAGCGATTAGGCGTGTCAGCCTGACCACTAGTCAGGTATTGCTGG
Source organism: Spirosoma fluviale (assembly GCA_945906915.1). Lineage (GTDB taxonomy): Bacteria > Bacteroidota > Bacteroidia > Cytophagales > Spirosomataceae > Aquirufa > Aquirufa fluvialis_D. Next base: position 260 of record CAMDSI010000155.1, read on the forward strand.
TATTGATTCTCCACCTCAGATTTTAAAATGAAGTAATTGTCCACCTTCACAATGATGCGATCCAACACATTTTTATTTTCTACCTCTTGTGCAAAGGCAGTTAAACTCCCTAAAACTAAACACCAACCTAAAACCCAACGAGTCAATTTCATATTTTTAATTTTTCAGTATTTTTCCTAATTCTTCTGTATTAATCACTACTGGATATTGCTGCTTCAATTTAGCTATCCATTCCTTATCTAATCTTTCTTGTAAAGCACGAATCACTAAACCACGCGCTTCTTCAAAAGAACGTGAACGCTCAGGATCTACTTTCTTTATTTCGACAAAAGCGAACTTCCCTCCGCCTTCATACGATTTAGGTCCAACTTTCCATTCAATTGCATCGATAACAGGGGATACTCCTTTTTTAAAATAACCCTCTTTAGCTTCTAAACTCTCCGGTTTTAACGCATTAAATCGCTTGACTACATCCTCCATGCTAGATGAGAAGAAACGAAACGATACCCGGGCATTTTTTACTTTTACTGTCTTCGAGGCTGATTTCAAATTAGCTTCATCTTTTTGAATGATTCGGTGAGATGAAATTCCTTTAGACGTTAAAAAGGCAACTACTTTATTAATTCTAGCTTCTGAGAGACTATCTTCTTCCGATGTATCGCGATGACCCGATATCTCTACCACATAATCCCCATTTTTAGCCATTGTTAAAAATAATTCAGCTATTAATTTAGTGGCAGGCTCCTCTAATTTAGATTCCTTCAAACTAAATGAAATATCTGAAAATTTCTTATTCATGGGGTAAGGAGATTGCTTTAATAAGTCCAAAGCTTCCTTCAATGTTTTCTGTGAATCAGCCACCACTAATTTAGCTTCCACACGGGCAGGCATCACAAACTGAGCCTTATGCTCTTCAAAGAATTTTGCTTGTGCTAATGAGTCGAGTGATTTCTCAAAAATCTCCCGATCTGTCATTTTGCTAAACAAGCTTCCTTCTAAAAAATCAGCCATTTGCTCTTTAAAGGCGGGGTATTTGCTTTCCAAATGAGTCTCCTCAGCCTGCAAGGCCTCTTTTTCAATCAGTTCATCTAAATAAGATTGCTCAGAAACGATAGGCAAATAGCCTAAGGCTTTAATACGTCTTTTTTGTTGTGCTTGCACATAACTATAGAAATCCCCCACTTTATATGGCTTATCTAAAATAGAAAAAATAATCTCTTGCAAGAAAGGTTCTGTCCCCGTTCTCTCTACAGACATTCTTTCAAAAGCAGCTTTTTTTACAGCCTCCTGTACAATTACTTTATTTTCAATACGAACACGCTTCATAAAAGCTTGCTTTATTAAACCTTGACGGTCAGCATCAGTCAGCACTTTTTGCTTAATAAACTCCGACATATCCTCAAAAGTCAACAAAGGCTTTTTATCTACTAATTTAAAAAGCTGCCAACCTAAATTAGTACGAATAGGTTTAGAAAGATCTCCGATTGATTCTAAACCAAATAAGGCATCCTGTAATTCCTCACTAAGGTCGGACGAAAAATACCAACGTCTTATTTCGCCACCGCGACCTCTTGAATAGGGATCCTCCGAGTAATTCTTGCAAACCAATTCAAAACTCTCTCCCGCCTTTAAATAAGCTTCTACTTGTTCAATTTTCTTCTTCGCCTCTACTTGCAAACTGGTAGGCGCGTCCACCGCAGCTGAAACAATGATATGAGCTAAACGTATTTTACCTGAGTTAGGTCTTTGGTTCAAAATCTTAACGATATGGTAGCCACTAGAAGTCCTGAATGGCTTCGAATATTCCCCTATTCCAATGGAATAAATGGCATTTTCGAAATCGTAATCTGTTTGCAATGAAGTAATATAACCTAAAACACCACCTTTTAGGGCAGAGGATTCATCTTCTGAAAATCGAGAGGCTAAAGAAGCAAAATCTTCACCTGCTTTTAGTTTTTGGTATATATTCTCTATTTTCTGATAGGCAAGCAAGGTATCGGATGGACTAGCATTCTCCCCTAATTTCACCAGGATTTGACTGCTCTTTTTCTCCTCCTTCATTCGCTGATAAGCTTGTTTTACTAGCATATCAAGCGTAGGCATATCTACTAAATAAGGGGTGGCTAACTCTTTCCGGAAACTCGCATATTCTTCCTTGAAATCTGGTTGATCCGCTAGTTTCTCTTGTTCTGCCGCTACAATTTTTAATTGATAATCAATGTAATCGGACAAAAAAGCAGCTTGGTTTTCTTTGGTTATGCTATCTGATTCTACAAGCGGTTGATATACCTGTAAAAAACTCTCTGATGATATTTTCTTAGGACCAATCTGAATAGGTGCAGCACTTTGCGCTATACTAGCAAAAGGCAAACACAAGATAAATCCAACAACAATTTTATAATTCTTCATTATTAAAAATAAGCTTACAAAATTACGAATAATCCGTGACAAACACGGTTAATCTACATTAATTTGAACAGTATACTGATATTCATAAGCATCAATTCCCTTACGCCCCCCTATCCATTTTCCCATTCGTACGAAAGTTTTCGCCGAATCATAATCCCACTGAGTCTCCGATACACCTAATAAGTCTTTTACATCTATTTCACTGAGCCAGTCTAAGCCAAATGAGCCTGCTTTCATCCCCCATAAAAACCACGCTACTGGATTTTCTGCAGAGCTTAATGCCAAAGGTAAAGCCAATACACCACTGACAGAATTAAATCGATTTACCCATTTTTTAGTGGGTTGGTAATCTTCTATTTCGAAGAGAGAAAGCTGAAAACTGGCTTTTTGGCCTGGTTTTAAACGAATAGACAAACTCTTTATTGTATCTAATCGAATCACCTGCCCTTTTTTTACTCGTCCTATATAGGAGGAAAAAAACTGAACTGGCAACAATTTCTCGTCTTCTATAATTCCGATTGCTCCCACCACTAGAAGCTCATCCCCTAAAAGTTCCTGAGTCTTTTTTACATTCAAAGTCTGCGGTGAAACACGAATGTTCTTTTCGATTTGCTTTACAGGATCTGCTGACAATTGCGTAGCTGGTTTGCGGGCACAAGAAAAAAGTCCAACCAAGAAAATAACCAGAATTAAACGCATGGAGCAGGTTCTTGCTGTGTCAAACAATGGAAACTTCCTTGTCCCCAAATAATCTCACGAGCTGATAAACCGATCACCGGCCGATCCGTAAATAATTCACCTAATATACTTAAGGCAATTTCATCTTGTGGGCAACCAAATATAGGAACCAATACACCCGCATTGCAGATATAGAAATTTGCATAGGAACCTGGGGCTCTAAATCCATCGATCACCACCGCATCAGGCATGGGAATCTCGACAGCTTTTAAGGGAGAACCATCCAAAAGTACCATCTGCTTTAACTCTTTAAGATTGGCAGCGAGGACGGCATGATTTTCATCTAATTCGTTTGGCTCTACCATGGCGATCACCGTATTCGAATTCACAAAGCGTACCGTATCATCGATATGTCCATCTGTATCATCGCCTACGATTCCATCCGACACCCAAAGCACCTGTGAAACTCCGTAATAGTTAGTCAAATATTCCTCGATTTGAGCTTGATTTAAATGTGGATTCCGATTAGGATTCAATAAGCAAGAACGACTCGTCAAAACCGTTCCTGCCCCATTAAAGTCGACTGATCCACCTTCCATAATAATTCCAGGAGAAACAGAGGGTAAGGATAAATGGGAGGCGATGGTCAAGGGTAGTGAGTTATCCTCTTCAAATGGAGGATATTTTCCTCCCCAGGCATTGTATTCCCAATCCACTAATAAACGATCTGAACTACGCTCTTTCACTAAAAAAGCGGGACCATGATCGCGGCACCAGGCATCGTTTGTTTTTTGAATATTAAACTCAATTTTAGAGGGATCAATACCATATACCGGTAATTGACTTTCCACGAAGGATTTTAAATCTTCAGAATTCACATTGATTCGAACTTGCTCTCCAATTGAAATAGCTTTTATCAACGCAAAATATTCGGGATACATTTTGCTTAATTTTTCTTCCTGCCAAGAATGGTCATTATGCGGAAACGTAATCCAAGTAGCAATATGGGGATGCCATTCGGCTGGAAAAAAGTATCCTTGTTCTTTCGGAAACATGAGCTTAGGCTTTAATTCGTTCCGCAATCATACGCAGACCTTCTAATGTAATTAATTTATTCACCTCATCGAAATAAGAGGCTAATGGGGTTAAAATAGAGGATAATCCACCTGTGGCTACTACCTTCAGATCTCCTTTCTTATCTTCTTTCACACGGCTGATCATCTCCTTTACCATTCCTACGTAACCCCATAAAATACCAGCCTGTATCGCAGAAACCGTATCTGTACCTAAATTAAATTCCGGCATTTCGAGGGGAACTTCAGGTAGTTGAGCGGTTTGAGAGAATAAAGATTTAACGGCGGTCTTTAAACCAGGAGCAATGGAAACTCCTTCCATTTTACCTTCCGCATTCACTAAAGTAAAAGTTAAAGCAGTTCCAAAATCTACGATTAACACATTGGACTTATAATTTTCATGTGCATAGACAGCATTTGCCACTAAATCAGAACCAATTTCTTCTGGAACAATTACCTGAATCGTTAATGATTCATATAATTTAGGGTTCATCAGAGCTGGAGCAAATCCAAGCCATAAAGCTAAGCCACGCTGGATTTGAGGAGAAATAGACGGAACGACTGATGAAATTAAGGCCAAAGAGGGTAAATTATCCCCTAGTTCTTTAGAGGCCCATTCCTTCTTAATCCAATTCACCACACCAT
>CAMDSI010000156.1 GCA_945906915.1 Spirosoma fluviale
GCAAGAAATTAGGTAAAAAACAGGTGGACTTCGATAAATTATTGTTGGAAACGGAGACGGAGAAGCAGATTTGGGAAAGTAAAAACGCCAGTTTAGCCCTCGCAAACGAGCAAGCTATATCCATCAAGGAGAATTACGAGCGCTTAAAAAACCACGTACAAGAAGAACAAAAGGCGATGCTGAATGCGGCCAAATCTGAAGCCAAAAAAATCATTCAAGATGCGAACCAACGTATCGAGCAGACCATTCGCCAGATAAAGGAAAAGGAAGCGGATAAGGATAAAACCAAAGAGTTAAGAGCAGATTTAGCAGCCTTTGTTCAGAAGGAATTAAAGACAGTAACCCCATTAAAGGTCATTTCCGAGACACCAGGAATCGTCTATGCGAACTCCCCCATCGCTGTGGGAGATTGGGTGGTTATTAAAGGGAGTGAGGACGAACCTACTTTGGGACAAATACTCGAATTAAAGGGAAAAGACGCGATGATTTCGCTGGGAGCTATTCGCAGCACGATTAAATTAAATCGCCTGCAAAAAATCGTCGCGCCTAAACAACAGAAGAAAAGCTCCGCACCCTTACGCGGCATCGATATCAATGACCGAATGGCTCAATTCCAGCTTAAACTGGATGTTAGGGGCAAGCGAGGGGAAGAAGTGTATGTGATTTTAGACCAATACATCAACGATTGCCTACTTTTAGGTGTTACAGATGTACAGATTTTGCACGGAAAAGGCGACGGAATTCTTCGTACACTGATCCGTGAACAATTAAGACGCTATAAAGAAATTAAATCCATTACTGACGAACACGCAGACCGAGGCGGTGCGGGAATCACCCTCATTCAATTCAAATGATCCGAATTTTAGCTCTTCTATTTTCGCTCCTTTTCTTCAGCAGCTGCATGCTGCAATACGCCGCTGGCTTGAGCCAAATACAACAAGAAAAATACGAACAGGCAACCTATAACTTCTCTGTCGCACTCACAAAGGATCCAAAAAATCCAGAAATATACTTCGCCAGAGCGTTTTCACGCGGATCAATGGAACAATATTCGGGTGCCATCTCCGACTTAACTAAAGCCATTCGTCTCGATTCAACTAATGCCGATTATTTTTTCTACCGCGGCTACTATAAATCTAAATTAGGCAACGACAAAGGAGCTATTCGCGATTTCTCTAAATCCATCATACGCTACCCCTATTATGCCGAAACCTATTATAATCGCGGCATAAATTTAATGCACTTGGGACTTATCGATGACGCCTGCCTTGATTTCAATACGGCGATAGAGCTGGGGGATACCTTATCGTTGAAGTACCAAGCTTCTTTGTGTAGATAAGAGAGTATAGAGTAGAGAGAGGAAATGGTGAATGGTGGATGGTAAATGGTGGATGCTCGCTTCGAATGCTTGCAAAGGGTCGGAAAATTCGTGTTATTTGTAGCTTATTTTCCAATTTTAACGATTCATTATGTCTATTGCAAAAACCGGCGACCAGGTTGCCGTACACTACACAGGTAAACACACGGATGGTGCTATTTTTGACTCTTCCGTAGGAAAAACTCCCCTTGAATTTCAATTGGGTTCAGGTATGGTCATCAAAGGTTTTGATGATGGCGTGACTGGAATGACAATCGGTGAGAAAAAAACCGTGATAATCCCAGCGGCTGAGGCTTACGGAGAACATTCTCCAGAAAACACGGTGACTTTAGAGCGCGCTCAAATTCCTGCACACATCGAATTAGAAGTAGGTGCCTCACTATCCATGCACCAAGATGGTGGTCATGTAGTAGAGGTTGTTATCACTGATTTAACCGATTCACACGTAACTTTAGATGCGAATCACCCATTAGCTGGCCGTGATTTAACTTTTGAACTTGAATTAGTATCGATCTCATAAGATATGAAAATTAATTTGCGCTCCTTTGCCCCCCATGGGATGGTTCTTTTGGGTTTTCTTTTGATCGCTTTTATTTATTGTGGACCCGTTCTGCAGGGAAAAGTATTGATCCAACACGATATTCAACAAGCCCAGGCGGCGGCTCAGGAAAGCATACAATACAAGGAAAAGTCAGGTGAGGATGCCTGGTGGTCGAACTCGATGTTTGGGGGAATGCCTACCTATCAGATTTCAGGATCTTATCCCTATTCTATTTCTGCCAAAATCGGATCTTTCATTACTAATCTACTTCCCAGCCCCGTGAACTTACTTTTCCTGCAGATGTTAGGAATGTATATTTTGCTTTGGGCGATAGGAGCCTCCCCTATTTTAGGCTTTGCCGGAGCAGTGTTCTACGCCTTTGCGACCTATAATATGGTCATCATTCCAGCTGGACACACTTCGAAAGTATTAGCCTTAGCTTATGCTCCTATCGTTTTAGCGGGTGTTAAATTGGGTTGGGGTAATCGAAAATGGCTAGGAGCCGCCTTATTTACGCTAGGTATGGCCCTCGAATTATACGCTAACCACGTACAAATTACCTATTACTTGTTCTTCATTATCGGATTTTATAAAATCTACACCTTATCGCAAGCAATCATTCATAAAACAGTGGTTGATTGGTTAAAAAGGGGATTATTACTGGGCTTAGGCTTGGTTTTAGCATTAGGGACGCACTCGATGCGTCTTTGGAACAACTACGAATATGCCAAGGAAACAACACGCGGTGCGTCTGAATTAAGCGTAAATAAATCACGTGGAGACGGATTAGACCAAACTTACGCGTTCGACTGGTCCTATGGCATTGCTGAAACAGGCACTTTATTAATCCCCAATTTTATGGGTGGTGCCTCTGCTGGAGATTTAGGCGGAACTGCTTCGAATACCTACCAAACCATGACTAATGCCGGAATTCCTGACGAGCAAGCTTTAGGATTCGTAGAAAAAGGCCCAGCTTATTGGGGTGATCAAAGTTATACGGCAGGTCCTGCTTATGCCGGAGCCTTAGTGATTTTCTTATTTTTGTTTGGCGCCTTTTACATTAAGTCGGCTGAAAAATGGTGGATTATTGGTTTTACCGCACTTTTCATCACATTTGCCTGGGGTAAATACTTCTTCTTTAACACGATTCTATTCCAGTACTTTCCCTTATTCAATAAGTTTAGAGCCATTACGATGGTGCTTTCTTTCGTACAATTGGGCTTTGTGACTTTAGGTATTTTGGGACTGATTCGATTCATCCAGCAAAAATCAAGCTGGACTGAAATTAAGAAGCCCCTATTTTATGCAGCAGGATTGAGCGGAGGATTAGCCTTGTTTTTTGGCCTAGCACCTGACTTATTCTTAGAGTTTAAAGGTCCTAATTTTGGAAGTTCCTTAATCCAAGATACGTCTTTAAATAACCAAATCTGGCGTAGCATTCAGCTAGACCGTATCGAACTTTTTCAGTCCGATGCATTCCGCAGTTTCTTCATTGTATTGATCGGATCCGGCATTTTATGGATTGCTAGTACGGGAAAAGTGAAAAAATCGATCTGGTTAATTGCCCTAGTACTTTTGGGCATATTTGATTTAACGCCTGTGGCAAAACGGTATTTTGGCAAAGAATTCTTTGTTTCTAAAGCAACTTTAGACGAACAAATACTTCCTAGCCCAGCTGATCAAAAAATCCTTCAAGACTCCACACAGTACCGCGTAGTTAACGTCGCCACGAATTTCATGAGCGATGCTAGTACCTCCTATTACCATCAGTCGGTGGGTGGCTATCACGCAGCAAAACTACGTCGTTACCAAGAGTTAATCGAAAAACAATTCACCGCTAATCCAGGTCAAACCAACATCCTGAATATGCTGAATACGAAATACATTCTAAGTCCAGATTCAACCGGTCAATTAGCACCACAAGTTAATCCAGGAGCACTAGGAAATGCCTGGTTTGTTTCTACTGTCAATTTAGTTAAATCGGCTGATGAGGCCTTGAACGGAATTGGAAAAATTGATCCGCGCACGGTGGCGTTAGTAGAACAAAAAGACGCCGCTTTCGTCCCTGGGACTTCCTTTAAAACAGATGGAAGTATTATTTTAACCTCATACAAGCCCAATCATTTGAGTTATAGTTCCGAGTCTAAAGACCCTAGCTTCGCTGTATTCTCTGAAATTTACTACCGAGGAAACAAGGATTGGAAAGCCTATATCGACGGAAAAGAAACAAATCACGTACAAGCCGATTACGTCTTACGTGGTCTAGCCATTCCAGCTGGTAAACACACGATCGAATTCAAATTTGCACCTATTTCCGTTATTACAGGAAATAAAATCGACTTAGGCGCTTCCATTGCAATGCTATTATTTATTGCATTCTCCTTTTATCAAGCGGCTAAGGCCAAAAAAGAAACTATATGATCTACTCCATGACGGGCTTTGGAAAATCCCAAAAAGAAATCCAAGACCTTCAAATCCGCGTCGAAGTAAAAAGCTTAAACTCGAAGTTCACCGATATTTTTTGCCGCGTTCCTAAATCATTATCTGCAAAAGAAATCGATATACGTAATTACCTAACGCAACAACTAGAGCGGGGTAAAATGGAATTGAATTTGCACTTACAAAAAAACACAGAGAACGTAGAGCAAAGTATTTTACCACAGGGCCAGATCTCCACCTATTTTACCGAATTAAAACGTTTAGCTGCTGAATTAGGGGTACAAAACATAGACGAGAATGCCTTGTATTTACAGGCTATGTCTATGCCCAGTTTACATTCATCTGATAATTCACAAGAAAACGATGACGAAATCGAAGCTTTATGGAAGGTTGTATTTCAGGCCGTTCAAGAAGCTGTGAAAGAGTGTAAAGAATTCCGAGCACGCGAAGGCAAAGTCGTAGAAGACAAATTCCGCGAATATATTGCCGCCATTAAATCTGGTCTAGCTCAAGTCTTAGAACAAGACAAAATACGCATGCCTGGCATTCGCGAAAGGATGCGCAACGCACTTTTAGAACTTGGATTGAAAGAAGATTTCGATAAAAACCGCTTCGAACAAGAGGTGGTTTATTACATCGAAAAATTCGACATTTCCGAAGAAAAAGTACGTCTTGCCACCCACCTTGATTATTTCAT
>CAMDSI010000157.1 GCA_945906915.1 Spirosoma fluviale
AAATTCTCGGCTTGCTGAGACGTTCCATATTCGAAGGTACCGGCGATTTTCGTTAGACCATCGATGATGGCGGCAATTTTGGGATTGAATTGTTTTTCGATTTCTGCCAAAGTCGTATCCGTATCCTCCACCACATCGTGTAATAAAGCAGCTATAATCGAAGTAGTCCCTAAGCCTATTTCCTCCACACAAATTTGCGCGACAGATAAGGGGTGATAGATATAAGGTTCCCCCGATTTACGTCGCATATCCTTATGGGCCTCCGCTGAGATCAGAAAGGCTTTTTTGATTTGCTTCGCGTCATCATCTTTTAGAAATGGCTTCGCCGTCCGCAATAATTTGCGGTATCTCTTCAAAATCTCTAAACGTTCCTTTTCTAAATCTATCTGCATTTTATGCTTTTGTAATTAAGGCTACCGCAGTGGCAGAAATTCCTTCTGCACGTCCCACGAAACCTAATCCTTCTGAAGTAGTGGCTTTAAGGGAGATTTGGTCTACCTCTACCCCCATTACGATGGCAAGGTTTTCCTTTATGGCAGGAATAATTGGATTCAATTTAGGCTGATCCAAAATCACCGTCACATCCGCGTTCGCTAATTCCCAACCCGCTTCCCGAATCATCTCCATGACCTTTTTTAACAAAAGAGTAGACGCTACTCCCTTCCACATCGGATCTTTGTCCGAAAAATGATACCCGATATTGCGCATATTCGCAGCCCCTAAAAGGGCATCACACAAAACATGGCAAACCACATCCGCATCCGAATGACCTAGTGGCCCTTTATCTGAGGGAATTTCTACTCCGCCTAAGATACAAGGACGCCCTTCTACCCAGCGATGTACATCATAACCTTGACCTACCCGAATCTTCATTTTGCTGTTTTTTTATAAAGTAAGGTATTCGATTTCCCTTGAATAAACAAGCGCTGAGCCCATTTTTCCAAATCCGCCACCTGTACTTTGGCTATTTTTTCTGACTCCTCATTCACTAAATTAACATTCCCTGCATTCGCAGCCATGGCTAAATTCATTGCCCGATTTAATACCTCAACCTCCCCAAAAACCAAGCTAGCTTCAGACTGATTTTTGACCATTTGCAGATCCTTCTCTATAATTGGGGAGGCAGCGAAATCTTGTAAGGCTTTCTCCAAAGCCTTCTCCGCTTCTTCGATCTTTACATCATCACTTACCTGGCCTTGAATAATCAATAAACCGGGGTCAATCGAACTCGTTTGATACGTTCCGATGGAATCGAAAATGCGCTGTTTTTGAACTAAATGTTCATATAAATAGGAGGACTCGCCTCGCCCTACTAAATCCGACATCAAATCAATGGCATAATAACCCGGCTCATACCGACCGATCACGGGATAAGCTTTATAAATCCGATTAGCAGGAACATCCCCACTGATTTCCATACGGCGATCTTCAGATTGTTCCGGCTCCTGAGGGAGTTTGCGATTCGGTTTAATTCCTGCATCAATGGGCGCAAACCATTTTTCTGCCAAAGCCTTTACCTGATCCACCTTCACGCGTCCAGCCACCACCAGCACCGCATTAGAAGGCACATAATGCTTTTCAAAAAAGGCCCTCACATCACTCATCTGCGCCTCTTCGATATGCTGAATTCCAGCACCGATCGTAGGCCAGCGATACGGATGTTTTTGATAAATCATAGGTCTAAACTTCAACCAAACATCACCATAAGGCTGATTCAAATAGCGCTGCTTGAATTCCTCAATCACCACCTTGCGTTGCGTTTCTAAACTTTGGGTATTGAAGGCTAATTGCTTCATTCTATCCGATTCGAGCCAAAAAGCTGTTTCGATATTTTGGGCAGGAACAGAAATATAATAATTCGTTAAATCCGGCGTGGTAAAGGCATTATTTTCGCCCCCTACTTTTTGTAAGGGCGTATCAAACGACGGAATATTCTCCGAGCCCCCGAACATCAGGTGCTCAAATAAATGAGCGAAGCCCGTTAGATTTTCGTCTTCATCTCGAGACCCCACATTATAGATCACATCTACCACCGCCATGGTCGTGGCCGGATCTTCATGTACGATAACTTGGAGACCGTTAGCGAGGGTAAATTTTTCGAAAGAAATCATGTGGTGGGGTTTATAAACAAAAGTAAAAAATTAGACCCAAAAACCACAGAGCTTAACTAAATTTACAGAGTAAACAATTATGATGATTCGGGTCGCCCTTCTTTTTATTTTCCTTTCCACTTCATTGCAGGCTCAAATCCTCCAGGACCCGGTAGCTAAAGCCCAAATCACCCAAGGGCTATCCAATTTATATCAATACGATTTCAAAGAGTCAACTGCCCTATTCACTAACCTTAAAGCAAAATACCCTCGCCATCCAGCCCCCTATTTATTATTAGCCATGCAATGGGAACAACAATATTTCCCCTTAAAAGATCATCCGGCACAGAGTAAAAACTATTTAGCAAACTTAGAAAAGGCCTATGAATTAGCTCAGGAATTATATGACCGGGATGAAAATGACTTAGAAGCGTCCTTTTTCTGCACAGCTTCCCTCGGATTTTTAGCTGCTTATGAAGCAGACGAACAGAATTTTATGAAAGTGGTTACCTATGCAAAAAAGGCTTATGGATTCTTGAAAATTGGACTTCAAAACACAGAAAAACAGCCCGAATTTCTTTTTTCTACCGGTATGTATAACTATTATAGTGTGGCATACCCAGAATTGCATCCCGTATTAAAACCCTTTATGTTTTTATTTCTAGAAGGGAATAAACGCATGGGCTTATCTCAACTAGAAGCAGGCACAAGACGAACGACCTTTGTCAAAAATGAATCCTTATTTTACATGGGTTATGTTCAAAATAAATACGAGGGTAACCCTTCTAAAGCCTTAGCTTATAACCAAATTTTATCAGAAAATTTCCCTAATAACCATTGGTACATTTTGCAAAGAGCGGAGTTATTAACTTTGACGGGGAAATTCGAAGAAGCCGAACCCTTTATTGAAAAAATGGAGGCCCTGAAATCGAACTATTATACCGGCGCGGCCTATACCTTACGCGGAATGCGGGAGGAAGTAGAACGAAAAGACTTTCATAAGGCGGAGTTTTGGTATACGAAGGCGATCCGCTTCCCCTTCGAAGAACGTCTCACTAAAGACATTCGAGGTCTCGCCTATTTAGGTCTCGCCCGCATTTCTTACCGAGAAAAAAAGCCATTCTTGTTCAAAAAATACCTCAAACAATCTGCGGATTTTATTGAATACAAAAATTCGTTGATCGAATATAAACGACTAAATAATGGAAAGTAGAGAAGCTGGAATCGAACGATTGTATCCTACCATAACTGGCCGGATGTCCGCGCGTTATTACTATTTGATTCAATTGCGCAAGCAATTAGAACGCGTCATTTCTTTATATGTTCGAAATTCTCCTCACCAATTAATAGCAGATTATGGTTGTGGGAACAAGCCTTATGAGCCTTTATTTAAGCCCTTTGTGGAACAATACATTGGTTTAGATTTAGCTTATAATACGAAAGCGGATGTGGTGGTGGATCCAGCTGGCATCATTGATATGCCTGCAGAAAGTGTTGGATTTGTTTTATCTACCCAGGTTTTAGAACACGTGGAAGACCCCAAAGCCTATTTAAAAGAAGCGCACCGGATTCTAGAAAAAGAAGGCAAGTTGATTTTATCCACACATGGCTATTGGATGTTCCATCCGGATCCGACGGATTTTTGGCGCTGGACCTCGACGGGTTTGAAGAAAATTGTAACCGAGGCTGGATTCGAAGTGGTTTATTTCGAAGGCATTTTGGGTCGTTCTTCGATGGGATTGCAATTATTCCAGGATGGTCTTTTATTTAAATTGCCAAAGCCTTTGCGCTTCTTATTGTCATTAGTTCTTCAGCCCTTGATTATCTTTTTTGACAAAATCATTACGGCCAAATCCCGCAATGAGGATGCCTGCACTTTCGTTCTTGTAGCTAAGAAAGTCTAGCTTTTTCGTAAGCGATCGTGGCGTCTAAGGCTTGGTCAAATGAAGTAATTTCCCAGTTTATCCTAGACGAAAGTTTCGAAGTATCTAAGCAGATTTTTTGCACATCTGTCAGCTTTGCGTCTTTGTACTCAACTCGGAATGCTGGTAGTTTCACTTGAATACGCTTGATAATCTCGTTCAAGGTTAGCGATTCGCCGGAACCCACATTGATTGTCTCATTTTTTACACCTGCTTGTATCAAGCCATCTATTGCTTTTCCGATATCAGCGGCGTAGATATAATCTTTGGCCTGCGACCCATCTCCCCAAATCGTCATTACCTCCCCTTTCAGCGCCTTACGAAGTGCAATATTTATCACCCCTTGTTTAGGTGAGCGATGAAACGAACCGAAAGGATTCGACAAACGCAAAATCAAATAATCAATCTGGTATAAATTCGCGTACAATTCAATATAATGCTCGACCGCCAGCTTAATAATTCCATAGGAACTGATGGGCTTACAAGGAAAATCCTCCGGCACTTTTTCTTGATTCACATTTCCGTAAACCGCGCCACCCGTGGACAAATAAAGTAATTTAGAGACCTGGTGTTTCTTCATCATCTCCATTAAACCGATGGTAGGCAATAAATTAGACTCGATGTCTTGGCGAATATTCTCGGAGGAAATCGCAGGAATAATGGAAGAGGCAAAATGAAATACGCGATTAAAGGAATGCTTTGAAAATAAGTCATCCAAAGCTTTCGCATCCGCATAATCCCCCACAACGAATGTCACAAAGGAAGGAAATTTAACTCCCTCCGGTTTTTCATGGGCAAAAACAATCACCTCCGCTGTTGAACCATTCTGCTGCAAATATTCCAGCCAGTTCAAGCCTAAAAAACCACTTCCTCCAACGACTAAATTTTTCTTCATGACGCGTATTTGCTGTAAAAATAGCCGAAAAATTTAGCTAATTTCGGTTTTCGTAAAAAATACCAGCCTGAATGCGTTTAATCATCGCCCGCTCTAATTTCTTTTCTTACT
>CAMDSI010000158.1 GCA_945906915.1 Spirosoma fluviale
CTGTATCAAATTATCATTCTTGGAATAAGTCTATTTTTAAAGAAATTACCTCAAAATAGCCAAAGTGAGGTTTCCACTGTAACTTCACTCACTTTTCATGCATCCCTAGGTATCCCTTACCACCTGGATGGAGAAAGTTTACGAATAGAAAAAGATAAAAATTTAATCTCCATTTTACCTTCATGTCTTCTCGTTGTAAAATAATTTTCTTATACTTTTTCAAGGTAAAGAATGAATTAAGCACACTTAATTTGAACAATTTTTAGAAGCAAATTTTTAGCCATTTTTTTTCGTAAAAAAACTGGATTTATTTTTGTTTTCAAATTTGGAACAACATCTTATTTTACTATTTTTGTCTCCCCGCTTAAGAAAAAAGGAATCGTTTTTCTTATTAAGAACCAGTAGAACTTATAAAATATTTAAACTAGGTGAATCCCTAAAAATTCACCCATAGAACCGTTCGACCCAATATATTAATGCAACTCGAAGTTAGAGACTTGTGGAATCAATGCCTGAATATCATCAAAAATGATATTTCAGAACAAAGTTTTTCGACTTGGTTTGCACCCATCGTTCCGCTTAAGTTTTCTAGCAATACATTAACGATTCAAGTACCCTCTCAATTCTTTTATGAATGGCTAGAAGAGAAGCATGTTTCAGACCTTAGGAAGGCAATTGATTTGACTATTGGTCGTCAAGGAATGTTAGAGTATTCCATTGTCATCGACAAGGGTGATCGTAAGAATCCCCCCATCACCTTTAATCTTCCTCCTACTAATCAAGCTCAAAATCAAACGGATAAGTCTCATAACTTTCCGAATCCGGCTAAGAGCCCATTTGAGTTAAAAAACTTAGATTCCTTAGAATTAGATTCTTATTTAATTCCAAAATATACTTTTGACAAATTCATCGAAGGGGACTGTAATCGTTTAGGCCGCGCCGCCGGAATGGCCGTAGCCAATAAACCTGGATTAACAGCTTTCAACCCCTTAATGATTTACGGTGGTGTAGGCTTAGGAAAGACACACTTAATTCAAGCCATTGGCAATCAGATTAAAGATTGCTTTCCTGATAAATTTGTTCTTTACGTTTCTACGGAGAAGTTTACGAATCAGTTTGTGAATGCTATTCGCAATAATTCAATAGAGGCCTTTACTAACTTCTACTTGCAAGTGGATGTATTGATAATAGATGATGTACAGTTCCTGTCAGGAAAAGAAAAAACGCAAGAGACATTCTTTAATATCTTTAATCACCTTCACCAATCAGGAAAGCAAATAATTCTTTCATCTGACCGCGCTCCTAGGGACTTAGCTGGAATGGAGGATAGATTACTTTCGAGATTCAAGTGGGGTTTGACGGCAGATTTGCAACAACCGGATTTTGAGACCAGAATAGCCATCATCCAAAAGAAATTACAGGAAGACGGCATTCAAATTGATTTCGATGTATTAGAGTACTTAGCTCATTCAATCCATACGAATGTACGTGAATTAGAAGGAGTCATTATTTCATTAATGGCGCAAGCTTCACTTACACGAAAGGAAATTGACCTAGAATTAGCGAAGTCAACTTTGAAGAGTATCGTAAATGAGCAAGAGAAAGAATTAAGTGTAGAGAGCATCTTAGATGTGGTGACAAATCATTTCGATGTCGATCTTGATACCTTACGTGGTAAATGTCGTAAGAAAGAAAACGTATTTCCTCGTCAAATCGCCATGTACATGCTCAAAGAGCTTACAAATCTGCCGCTTAAGTCAATTGGCTATCATTTTGGCGGTAGAGATCATAGCACCGTTATACATGCTGTTCAGGCAGTATCTGAAGCAATGGAAACTGACCAAACCGTCGAAAAAACAATACGAAATTTATTTACCCGATTTAATCTAAAGGGTGTTCAATAAAAAAAGAGGCAAAAATTAATTTTTGCCTCTTTTTTTATTGATTACTATTCTGCAGTAACGTCTTTATCTGGTAAAGGCTTATCGTCAACTTTCACCTTTGCTTTAATCTTCGCTTCTAGTTCGTCCATTAATTCCGGATTATCCTTGATGAGATCTTTCACCGCATCGCGACCTTGACCTAAGCGGTTTCCATTATAAGAGAACCAAGAACCTGATTTATCAATCACTTCTAAATCAACTCCTAAATCTAGAATTTCTCCAGCCTTAGAAATACCTTCTCCGTACATGATATCAAATTCTACTACCTTAAACGGAGGTGCTAACTTATTCTTCACGACTTTCACACGTGTTCTATTACCCGTGATGGAATCAGGGCTTTCTTTAATTTGACCTGCACGACGTATATCTAAACGAACTGAGGCATAGAATTTCAATGCATTACCACCTGTTGTTGTTTCTGGTGAACCAAACATAACACCAATTTTATCACGTAATTGATTAATAAAGACGCAGCAACAGCCCGTCTTATTGATCGTACCTGTTAATTTACGTAAGGCTTGTGACATCAAACGAGCTTGAAGACCCATTTTAGAATCCCCCATCTCCCCTTCTATCTCTGCTTTAGGAACTAAAGCAGCCACCGAGTCAATAACGATTATATCGATAGCGCCTGATGAAATCAAATGCTCTGCAATTTCTAATGCTTGCTCTCCATTGTCAGGTTGTGAAATCAATAAATTCTCACAATCAATGCCCAATTTCTCTGCATAAGCACGATCAAAAGCATGTTCTGCATCAACAAAGGCAGCTAAACCACCCGCTTTTTGAGCTTCTGCAATCATGTGCAAGGTTAAGGTTGTTTTACCAGAAGACTCAGGACCATAAATCTCCACCACACGTCCTCTAGGCACACCACCTATCCCTAAGGCTAAGTCTAATCCTAAAGACCCCGTTGAAATAACAGGAACGTCCATTACTTTACTATCTGAAAGACGCATAACGGTACCTTTTCCGTAAGCTTTATCTAATTTTTCCAGAGTAGTTTGTAAAGCTTTTAACTTTTCAGCCGCTAGGCCTTGTGCATCACTAGCTTGTTTCGCCATTTTCGTTTTTTATCTAAAAATTTATGGGGCAATCGAGTATATTTGTTTTTTCGTTTGGCCTATACAAAAATAGAAAATTGCCTCTAATTTTTTATACAAACAATTGATAATATATTGTGCTTTGGCATGAAAAATCAGACTCTTGTTATTTTTCTTTTCCTGTGTCCATTTTTGAGCCTTTTTGCTCAGGAAAATAGTCCATTGATTGCAGGGGAAAATCTAAAATACCGGATACATTTAGGGTTTATCAATGCGGCAGAAGCTAGCATCAAAAGTAGTTCAGGAACGAGTCAAAATGGCGAGCAATTGCTTCGTAAAGTAGAAATTGAGGGGAAAACGACTGGAGTACTCGAATTATTTAGTCCATTACATGATTACTGGTCAGCGCAAATAGATACCCAAACCCTTTTACCTGTCAAAACTGAAATGCGTAAGCGAGAAGGGCGCTATAGAAAAGAAGAAACAGTCATTTATCAAATGGATAAAGGCTTTGCTCGAATTAGTTCCCCTCAGAACAAACCTGTTGTGACAACAATGGCAGGACCTAAAGATCTTTTGGACCTCATATCTGCCTATTATTTTATTCGATCAAAACCCGTTTCCGACAAAAAACCTGGTTCACGTTGGTCCGCACAAGTTTTAGTGGATAGCAAAATTTATGATATAGTACTGGTCGTAAAAGCGAAGGAAATTATCGAAACGGAGGCAGGTAAAAAAGCGAGTATAAAAACAAACATCTTATTGCCTAAAAACAATTTATTCAAAGAGGAAGATGCTATTCGTCTTTGGATCAGTGATGATGAATACCAAGTCCCTTTGAAGGTTCAAGTTAATTTGAAAATCGGCTATTTAAGCATTGATTTAATTGATTATAGTATCCTAGGAAAGAAAATCTATTTCCCTAAGGCCACTTTATAAGCCTCTAAGACTCTTCCACGAGCAAATTCGTGATTCACAATAGGTGCCGGATAAGTCAATTCTTGTAATTCGGGCACCCATTTTTTGATGTAAGTTAAAGATTGATCAAATTTTGCCGTCTGGAGGGTTGGATTAAAAACTCGGAAATAGGGTGCTGCATCGCAACCGCAACCTGCCGCCCACTGCCAGCCGCCATTATTTGCAGCAAAATCAAAATCCAATAATTTTTCAGCAAAATAGGCCTCTCCCCAACGCCAATCAATTAGCAAATGCTTCACTAAGAAACTAGCTACAATCATCCTGACTCTGTTGTGCATAAAACCTGTTTCGTTCAACTCCCGCATCCCTGCATCTACAATCGGATAACCGGTCTTACCTGAACACCAAGCCTTGAATTCCCCTTCATTATTCCGCCAATTCATTCGATCATATTCCTTTCTAAAGGAATGTCCTGCTGAGATGTGGGGAAAATGATGAAGAATATTAAAATAAAAATCACGCCAAATCAGCTCATTCAACCAAACCTCCGATTTACCGAGTGCTCTACGCACTAAGGAACGAATGGATACCGTACCAAAACGTAAATGAACCGAGAGTCTAGAGGTTCCTGGTTTAGCAGGAAAATCACGATCAAGAGCATACGACTTAATCAAATCATCATGAACGGAATTCTCAGGAAAGCTTAATCCCGATGGCTGGAATCCAATTTCTGATAAATTAGGTACTGTAAACGTCTCCGATACATAATTTAAAAGAGACGACGATGGATATTCCGGCAAGTTAGTTTCAGCTAATAATGCTTTCCACTTTCTTGAATAAGGAGTAAAAACAGTATAGGGCGTACCTGCGCCAGAAAGTACCTCGTCTTTTTCAAAAACAACTTGATCTTTAAAAGTGTGAAACTCAATCCCTTTTTCCTTTGCGAGGGCTTTAATACTTGCATCGCGTTCTAAACCATAGCGTTCATAATCATGATTTGTATAAATACGGACGACATCCCATTGATTCAGCATTTCGGTAAAAACATCTAATGGGTTACCCTTTTTAACGCATAGGTGTCCTCCTATTGTCTC
>CAMDSI010000159.1 GCA_945906915.1 Spirosoma fluviale
TGGAAGACAACAAGCTTTACGCGTCCGGCTTCATCGAATTTGCACGTATATGAGTTATTAGTGCGTGATTTTGTGGCAGATCGTCGCTATAAAACGGTGGCAGATTCGCTGGGCTATTTGAAAAAATTAGGAATTAATGCGCTGGAATTGATGCCGGTGGCGGAGTTCTCGGGGAACGATTCTTGGGGTTATAATCCCATCTTTTATACGGCTCCGGACAAGGCTTATGGGACGAAAAATGACTTGAAGTATTTGATCGATAAATGCCACGAAAATGGGATTTCGGTCATTATGGATATCGTGTTGAACCAGGCAGATTATGAGAATCCCTACGTGAAAATGTATTGGGATGGTGCTAAACCTACGGCGACGAGTCCGTTTTTTAATCCAACTGCGACGCACCCCTACAGTGTCTTTTTTGATTTTAATCACGAGAGCATGCACACGCAGTGGTTAGTGGATGCGGTGACGAAGTTTTGGCTAGAAGAATATAAAATTGATGGCTATCGCTTCGATTTATCTAAAGGTTTCACCCAAACTCCCTCCGGATCTAATGTAAGTCAATGGGGGCAATACGACGCGTCCCGCGTGAAGATTTGGAAAAGAATCTATGATAAAATTCGTTCCTACGATGCGTCTGCCTATGTCATTTTAGAACATTTTGCGGCGAATAATGAGGAGAATGAATTAGGGAATTATGGGATGCTTTTATGGGGAAATAGCAAATTTGATATGGCCAAAATTGCACAGGGATATACCCAAGATTTCAGTCAGGCATCGTATAAAATGCGTGGGTTTACAAATCCAAGTGTCGTGAATTACATCGAATCCCACGACGAAGAACGCCTGATGGTGGAGGTCGCGAACGGAGGTAAAAAGACGTTTACGGCACAGGAAAGGCTAGAAAGAATGAAGATGGCGGCGGCCACTTTCTTCACGATTCCAGGACCTAAGATGATCTGGCAATTTGGCGAATTAGGCTACGATGTGACGATTAATGAAAATGGTCGCACGGGTGCTAAACCACTAAAATGGACTTATGCGCTAGATTCAGAGCGCTCGAAATTACTGAAAGTGTATCAGCAGCTAGGGGCTTTGAAGACCTCTAAACCGATATTTACTTCGACGGATTTTACCGTGGGAGCCATCGGTGCTGT
Organism: Spirosoma fluviale; assembly: GCA_945906915.1. GTDB lineage: Bacteria > Bacteroidota > Bacteroidia > Cytophagales > Spirosomataceae > Aquirufa > Aquirufa fluvialis_D. The sequence continues at coordinate 1,158 of CAMDSI010000159.1, forward strand.
TAAACGGAATTTACTCACGAAGGGATCTGATTACCTGTTGGTCATTGCGAATCCAGATATTACCTCCCAGGCAATCTCTGCGACTTTCCCTAAAACTGGTCTTTGGTATGATTATTTCAGCGGTAAATCATTTGAGGTGAATAATGCGGAGGCCAAAATGAATTTACTCCCTGGCGAATTCCACCTACTGACCAATGTGGCATGGAACACGTCTGATTTAAAATTAGTGCCTTGGTCCATTCCTGATTTTAACATTTTAGGCGTGGAATCGGAATCACTTGCTTTACAAGTATATCCAAATCCTGCTCAAGAATATGTGAAGGTTGAATGGGTGGCAGAGCAAACAGGTGAAACGGTATTGCGTTTTATAGACAGTGCAGGCCGCGAAATTTTACAAAAAAACCTAATGCAAATCAGCGGTAAAAACACCCACAGTTTTACCACCCAAAACCTGGTAAAAGGTATATATTTCATCCAAATAAACAATATTCGAGCCAAACTAGTTGTACAGTAACATGAAAAAAATCGCCTTTTTGCTGCTCTTCGTTAGCCCACTTTTCGCACAGGCACAGACTAAGTCTGATCTTTCCGGCGCGGCTAACTTATTTGATTTGACGTTCACCACTCAGGAATTAGACACCCTGTATTCGGACGTGGTAGATAATCTAGCGAATTACAAGGCGATGCATGCTTTATCGTTGAATAATAATGTCCCCTTGAGTCTTTGGCAAAACCCCAAACTCCCGGGCATGAAATTTGATCAAACGCAGCGCCCGGTGGTGTGGCCGGCGGTTCGCGTGACTCTGCCGAAAAACCGCAATGACCTAGCTTTCTATTCCATCGATCAGCACGCACATTTAATCAAGACGAAGCAAATTACATCGGTTGAGTTAACGCAATTTTTCATCGAACGAATCAAAAAGCACGGTGAAACTTTGCAATGTGTGATTAGCCTTCAAGAGGACTTAGCCTTAGCACAAGCGCGTCAAGCAGATCAGGAAATCGGCGCAGGAAAATACCGTGGTTTACTACACGGAATTCCCTACGGTTTGAAGGATTTGTTTGCCGTAAAAGGGACGAAAACGACCTGGGGCGCTGCTCCATACAAAGATCAGGTCATCGATGAAGATGCCTATGTATATGCAAAATTGAAAGAATCAGGCGCAGTTTTAGTCGCCAAATTCACGCTAGGCGCCTTAGCTATGGGCGATTATTGGTATGGAGGACGAACGAAAAATCCGTGGAATTTAACCTATGGATCATCTGGTTCATCGGCAGGTTCTGCGTCTGCAACTGTGGCCGGTTTAGTCCCTTTCGCGATTGGAACGGAGACTTGGGGTAGTATTGTTTCGCCAGCCACCACTTGTGGTGCGACCGGATTGCGACCTACTTTCGGGAGTATTTCTCGCTCAGGAGCGATGGCATTGAGTTATTCCTTAGATAAAGTAGGACCTATCTGTCGTTCCGCAAACGATGCAGCTATCGTTTTTAATTACCTGCACGGAACGGATGGAAAGGATTTGGCAGCCGTTAACATGCCCTTTAATTACCAGGCAAATCGCCCGGTGAAAGGCATGAAAATTGCTTACGCGAAAAACTATTTTGATAAAATTAAAGATACCACCCGCAGCGAATGGAAGGTAATAGCAGAATTAAAGAAACAAGGTGTGGAATTAATTCCAGTCGATTTTCCGGATGAAAACGTCTACAAGGTAAACATCATGGATGTGGTGATCGGGGCGGAGTGTGCGGCACAATTCGACGAGATGACGCGTAAAAATATTGACTATCAACTCACCCGCCAAACCAAATACGACTGGCCGAATCAATTCAGAACGGCTCGTTTCGTTCCAGCCGTGGAATATATTAACGCTCAACGTCACCGCTACCTTTTGATGCAGGAAGTAAACAAAGTTGTGTCACAATACGATGCGATTATTTGTCCCTCTCGCGGAGGCGGTAATCAATCTGCGATCACGAATCTGACGGGTCATCCGGTCGTTTGCGTTCCTACGGGATTTGATGCGAAAAACAGTTTGCCTATGGGAATTTCCTTTGTAGGGAAATTATATGATGAAGGCACTTTATTGCGTATCGCGCAATTTTACCAAGATCATACCAAACACGAAGAAGCGCGTCCAGAGAAATTTCTGAATTGATTGATTTATAGTAGTTTATAATTTTATTTATTTCTAATTTAGAAACATAAACCTATAAAACTATTGAATCATGAGCATCTCCAGACGTGGCTTTTTAGAAAAAAGCGCCTTAGCATCCAGTTTTTTTATTGTTCCTCGCCACGTTTTGGGCGGAAAAGGATTTTTAGCCCCTAGCGACAAATTGGTGGTGGCGGGTATAGGAGTAGGAGGAAAGGGTAAGTCGGATTTGAAGAAATTCTATGAAAGTGGGAAAGCCGAAATTGCTTTTCTGTGCGACGTAGACGATCGACAAGCGAAGGACTCTGTAGCCGCTTATCCGAAGGCGAAATACTACAAAGATTGGCGTAAAATGATGGAGGTCGAATCGAAAAATTTCGATGCGGTGTCTGTTTCTACACCCGATCATAACCACGCCGTTCAGGCGATGGCTGCCATGCAATTAGGCAAGCACGTGTACGTTCAAAAACCGATGACTCACGATATTTATGAGGCGCGCATGTTAACGTCGGCGGCTGATAAATACAAAGTGGTGACTCAGATGGGAAACCAGGGTTCCTCTGGTGATGGAGTTAGGCAATTAGTAGAATGGTACGATGCCGGAATTATAGGGGATGTTCATACGGTCCAAATTTGGACCAACAGACCCATCTGGCCACAAGGGATTCCTTGGTCTTCAGCGAAACCTCCGGTTCCAGCTGGTTTAGACTGGGATTTATGGTTAGGAACCGCTCCTTATAAAGACTATGTAGATAATTTAATTCCAGGCTCTTGGAGAGGCTGGTGGGATTATGGCACGGGCGCTTTAGGCGATTTAGGTTGCCATTTAATGGAAGCTCCCTTCCGCGTTTTGGGATTAAAATATGCCTCCGATGTACAAGCAAGCGTAGGAAGTGTATTTACCGCATTTGGCCAAAGAGGCGTCTTCCCAGACAGTTGCCCTCCATCAAGTCACGCGACGTTAACATTCCCGAAAACAGCTAAAACTAAAGGCGCTGTCACCATGCACTGGATGGACGGTGGTATCAAACCAGAGCGCCCAGAAGAGTTAGGACCGGACGAAATGTTTGGCGACGGAAACTCTGGCATCTTGTTTATCGGAACGAAAGGCAAAATGATGGCCAGCGAATACGCGGCTAATCCACGTTTATTACCTCTTTCTAGAAATCAAGAAGTGAAGGTGAAGCAAAAATTAGAACGCGTTCCGGGCAGTGCAGATGGTCACTATGCGCAGTGGGTAGAAGGTGCGATTGCTGGTTACGGAAACAAACAAATGAGTTCGTCATTTGAAATGGCCGGACCATTAACGGAAGCGATCTTGATGGCTAATCTAGCCATTCGCGTAGCCGATATGCCTTTCCCTCGTACTACTGGAAAAGGAAATCACTATCCAGGTTCGAACACAAAATTATTGTGGGATAATGAAAATATGCGCGTAACGAATTTCGATGCCGCCAACCAATTCGTGAAGCGTTCGTACCGCGAAGGCTGGAGTTTAGGAGTTTAAGAAGTATTTGACCGAGGTCTCATAGAATTTGATTAATTTCATCTTCTATGAGACTTCTTTTTTTATTACTGATCAGTGGCAGTCTATTTGCCCAAAGAAAGGTGTCCGAC
>CAMDSI010000160.1 GCA_945906915.1 Spirosoma fluviale
TATACTGCGGAAGTAACGGGTTATAAAGAGGGTGCGGAGACGCCTATTTACAAGATGAAGGACGGGAAATATGTGGAGTACACGAAGAAACCGGTGTATGAATACGATAAGACCCAAATGATGTTATTGCCGCGTGTGTATTCGAGTCAAGCGAATCACGTAAAGTTATACCAAGAGATGCTCGGTATTCCGGCTGGAGAGAAACCTAGTTTTGGTAAGAACCTAGAATTCTTATTTACCCATCAATTAGGGCATATGTATATGCGGTATTTGTTGTGGAATTTTGTGGGTCGCGAAAGTGATATGCAAGATGCATGGGCCATCAATGCCTTTGAGGATACCTCGAAATTACCCGATATTTTACGCAATAATAAGGCGAGAAACAACTACTACTTTTTGCCGATTATCTTCGTGCTGTTAGGTTTCTTTTATATGCTTCGTAAGAATGATAAAGACCTTTTAGTGACTATTTTGATGTTCGTATTGACAGGTGTGGCCTTAACGGTTTATTTGAATTCACCTCCTACAGAACCGCGTGAGCGTGATTATATCTTCGTAGGATCGTTTTATTTTATGTCGATTTGGGCGGGTTTTGCCGTGATGCAGATCATGGAGTTTATTCAAAAATTTGTGAAAGCAGATAAGGCCAAATGGGCGATTGTCGCTTTATTAGGTTTAACGGCTCCCGCGATTTTGGCACAACAAAACTGGGATGATCACGATCGCAGTGATCGTTACCATCAGATTGATTTTGCTAAAAACTTATTAAACTCTTGCGCCCCTAATGCGATTCTATTTACGGGCGGTGATAATGATACATTCCCACTTTGGTATGTACAAGAAGTCGAAGGATTCAGAACGGACGTTCGTGTATGTAATTTGTCCCTATTAGGAACGGATTGGTATATCGATCAAATGAAGCGGAAAACGTATGAATCACAACCATTACCTATTCTATTAACGAAAGATCAGTTAATGGAAGGAGTAAATGACCAGATTTTATTTAATCCTAAAGAGGGTCTGACTGCGATGTTATTACCGGACTATTTGGATTTATTGCACAAAGACAGCCCGTCTATTCAGGAGCAAACGCAATTAGGTGAGACGATTAATACACTTCCTACTGATTCGGTGGTGATTCCCGTTGACATGGCTGCTGTAGCGAAGTCAAACTGGTTCCCTAAGCAATTTGTACCGTATATGTCACCTGCTTTAGGTTGGAAGTTGCCATCGCATAATATCTACAAAGGAGAGCTGATTCAATTAGAGATCATTTCAAACAACGCAATGTCTGGTTGGAAACGTCCGATTTACTTCGCATCTACTTTGCCAAATGATCAGTATTTAGGTCTGAAGGAATCGATGCAATTAGAAGGCTATGCCTATCGTTTAATGCCATTCAAGATTCCTGGGGCTAATGATGGCTACGTGAACACAGAGGTGATGACAAAGAATATCACGAAAAAGATGTTTTGGAGAGGTCTTGATAACGATCAGATTTATTACCACGGGGATTTCTATTTAGGCATTCCATCGGTAACGGCTCGTCTAAGTGTCTACCGATTAGCAGATCAATTAGTGCGTGAAGGAAATTATGCCCAGGCGAAGAAAGTATTGGATTATTTGGACCAAAAAATGCCAGACAAAGTAATCCCTTATGATCAATTCTCTGCCAGTATGGTTGAATTGTATATCGCTGTAGGTGATCCAGCAGCTGCACTTAAAATGGCCTCTAAAATCGTCAAGCGCGATGATCAGCTATTAGATTATTATTTAGATGGGCGCTATGGTTCACACGAACGTGATGTCCAAATTGCGATCTACGAAATGAATTTAGTCGTTTCAGCCTTGAAGGCGTCTAAGCTAAGTCCTGCGAAATACCAGGATTTAGAGGCGAAGTTTACTAGGCAGATGGGGAGGTTGCAATAAGTACAAATACCAAAGAGCAAAGTTCAAAGTTCAAAGTTGGAATAAAAAAAGCGGCTGATGCCGCTTTTTTTATGAATTACTGATATTTTGACTTTGCTCTTTGAACTCTGCTCTTTGAACTTTGCTCTTTGAACTTTGGTCTTTGAACTTTAAAAAAGCTTCGCTTTTACGATGAAAACATATCCCTCACCTTATGAAAGAAACCTTTCTCACCTTTACCTGGTTGAGGGGCAAAGTTAGGGGAGGCGCGTAGTTTTTCTAATAATTCGGTTTCTTCCTTGCTGACTTGCTTAGGGGTCCAAATATTCACGTGGACTAATTGATCTCCGATGGAATATCCGTTTAATTCTTTGATCCCTTTGCCTTTTAAACGTAGAATCTTGCCGCTTTGTGTTCCAGCATCTAAGGTAATTTTAGCTTTACCAGTGATGGTAGGTACTTCTACCGAAGTTCCGAGCGATGCATCTACGAAATTCACATAAAGATCGAAGATCACATTATTTCCATCGCGGTGCAATAGCTCATGGGCTTCTTCTTCGATGACGATTAATAGATCACCAGCGACGCCACCACGAGGAGGAACGTTTCCTTTGCTTGACATAGATAATTGCATGTCATTGGATACGCCTGCTGGGATTTTGATTGGGATGATTTCTTCTTCTAAAACGCGTCCTTCACCGAAGCAATCTCCACATTTCGAACCGACTGTTTTACCTTCGCCACTACAATGAGGGCAGGTAGATGAGGTGACCATTTGGCCTAACATCGTTTGCTGAACTTGACGAACCTGACCTGAACCTTGGCAGGTACCACATGATTTTAAGTCAGTACCGTTTTTAGAGCCATTACCTGCACATGATTTACAAGCAACATGGCGTTTTACTTTAATCTTCTTTTCTACACCGTTTGCGATCTCTTCTAAATTCAACTTAAGCTTGATGCGTAGGTCGGTTCCTCTGCGTTGACGTCTTCCGCCACCGCTGCGGCCTCCATTAAAGAAGCTACCGAACGGGCTCTCGTCTGCGCCACCAAAGATATCTCCAAATTGAGAGAAGATATCTTCCATATTCATTCCACCACCGCTAAAACCTCCGCCAGCAGCTCCACCCATTCCTGCGTGTCCGAAACGGTCGTATTGTGATTTCTTTTGGGAATTACTTAAGACCTCATAGGCCTCAGCTGCTTCTTTGAATTTATCTTCTGCCTCTTTGTTATCGGGGTTTTTATCAGGATGGTATTTTACCGCCATTTTACGGTATGCCTTCTTGATTTCGTCTTCCGATGAGGATTTGGAAACGCCTAATATTTCGTAATAATCTCTTTTTTGAGCCATTTTATCTTAATTACCTACCACCACTTTCGCAAAGCGGATGACTTTTTCGTTCAGTGTATATCCTTTTTCAACTACTTCGACCACTTTGCCTTTTTCCTCCTCGCTAGGAGCAGGAAATTGAGTGATGCAATCATGTAATTCAGCATCAAAAACTTCGCCTTTAGCTGGTAATTCTTTTAATCCTTTGGATTGAAGAATAGCGCCAATTTTAGCGAAAATTAATTGTGTACCTTCTGATATTTCTCCCTCTGGAGCATTCGCAATGGCACGTTCATAGTCATCGATTACAGGTAATAAGTCGATAATTAAACGTTCCGACGCGGTTTGAATCATTTCTATTTTCTCTTTCGCCGTGCGTTTACGGAAGTTTTCGAAGTCTGAATACAGGCGAAGGTATTTCTCCTTCATTTCTGTTAATTCATCTATCGGAGCTGTTTCTTCGGTTTCAGGCGCATTTTCTTCTTGTTGATTGATGATTTCTTCCTCAGGCGTTTGTTCTTTTTCTTTCTTTTTCATGGTACAAAATTACGATTGCAAATCCTTGATACAAATTCAATACCAAAAACAATTTTATGACACTTTGGCATAAATGAATCGACCTTTGTAATTTTAGGCAAATGTCAAAAAGTCCAGCTCAAATTTCTCATCTTATTAAGGCCAAAGCACAGCAATTTGGTTTTGCTTTTTGTGGCATCTCTGAGGCAGGATTTTTAGAAGAAGAAGCGCCTAGACTAGAGGATTGGTTGAATTCAAATCAGCACGGAGAAATGGCTTATATGGCGAACCATTTTGACAAACGCCTAGATCCGCGGAAGCTGGTGGATGGTTGTCAAACCGTCGTTTCGCTAGTTTATAACTATTTTCCAGCGGAGGAAATCGCGGTGAACGACTTCAAGATTTCTAAATATGCCTACGGTGAAGATTACCATCGGGTGATTAAAGATAAAATGCAAGATCTATGGGACGCTCTAAAAAATGAGTTAGGGGAGTTTTCTGGTCGGATGTTTGTCGATTCAGCTCCGGTATTAGAAAAGGCTTGGGCAAAGAAATCTGGGCTAGGTTGGATTGGTAAGAATGCGAATTTGATTATTCCGAAGCAGGGGAGTTTCTATTTTTTGGCAGAACTCTTATTGGATATAAAAGCTAGTCCAGATGGGCCTATTAAAGATTTTTGTGGTACGTGCACGCGTTGCATCGATGCTTGTCCTACAGATGCCATTACTCCATACGTTGTGGATGGGAGTAAATGCATTTCCTATTTTACGATTGAGTTGAAAGATCAAATGCCGGCGAGTTTACAGTCAGACTTTCAAAACTGGATTTTTGGTTGTGATATTTGCCAAGACGTGTGTCCTTGGAATCGCTTTTCAAAACCGCATAGTGAACCAAGATTCAATAGCCAGTTAGCAGATGTTGATTGGGAGGGATTATCAGAGGAGGTTTTCCAAACCTTATTTCACTATTCCGCTATCAAGCGAACAAAATTAAAGGGCATTCAGCGAAACCTGGACTATGTGAAAAAAAAGAGGCCATGAAATCATGGCCCTTTTCTAGCAAAATAAAACCCTAAAGTGAAAGTCGTATAATCAGGCTAGGTTCGATGACCTCAACCGTTTTTTGATTTGTGAGGATCATTTCGGCCGCTTTTT
>CAMDSI010000161.1 GCA_945906915.1 Spirosoma fluviale
GTGATAGAACCCGCATTGAAAAATTTCCATCTTTTCGTAATAGCCGGAGCGTAATAATAAATGATTGAAATAGTTAAGAAGAAAATAGCAAATATTAAAAAGTAGGTCAAAATATTCAACATATAAAAGTTAAAATCATAATCGATCAAGCCCTTCCCTTTTAAGTAACCGATCACTAATTTCCCAGCAATAAATACGGAGAAAGCAGTGATAAGAACGAAAGTCAACAAGAAATTTAAAGAAACGGCAATCACCCGTTCTTTGAAAAAGCCTCTATTTTCTTTTGTCCTATACGTTAAATTAAAGGATCGAATAAGCGCTTGAATACCGCTAGTGGAAGCATATAAGGCAAATATAAATCCAAAAGATAAGACACCCCCTGATTTCTTGCGAATTAAATCTAATAATAATTCAGTAAAATCCTTTTGTAGATTTTTAGGAATAGATGACTTTAAAAAACTGACCATCTTGATATCAAAATTATCCACCGGTATATAGGCTAATAAAGAGAATAAAAATATGATGGTAGGAAATACCGCTAGCGTAAAATTATAGGCCACCGCAGCCGCGCGCACGTCAATATCAAAATGAAAAATCTTTTTATATAAAATAGTCAGGATTCGTGCCAGAATATAATGTTCCTCGCAGTCCTTCCAAAATAATTTCAGTTCCCTTAATACCCTTTTAATCATCCTTTTTATGTATCAAAATGGCTTTAGTTAACCAATCGGGAGCCTTAACCACCTTTTTACTCACTAAATCCATAAAAACCAATGTTGTCCTACCCTCATGCAATAAAACATCTAATGGGTTATAAATTTTATATTCAAATTCAATGCGAGCAGAAGGCATTTTAAGTAGCGAACAGTCTATGCGTATTAAGTCATCATATAAAGCCGGCGCGTGGAATTTAGAATAGTTTTCGTAGACAGGAAGACCGATCCCAGCCTCTTCTAACACCTTGTAACTTACCCCAATATGACGCAATGTTTCTACCCGAGCAATCTCGTAGAAACGCGCATAATTCCCATAATAGACATAGCCCATTTGGTCCGTATCCGCATAACAAACTCGATAAAAAACCCTGTGATTAAGCATCTTACTGGATATTACGTTGGTCTAATGCTTTCTGGTAATTCGCCGCATTTTGCATATGCTCTTTGTAAGTTACCGCGAAAGAATGATTTTCAGAAAAGTCTTCCTTAGCACAGAAATAAAGAAACTGATGATGTTCTAAATTCAAAACTCTGTCAATCACATCAGAAGGTACAACAGAGATAGGGCCTGGGGGAAGACCCGTATTACGGTAGGTATTATAAGGCGAATTCAGAGCTGTATATTTACCGGTCACCCGCTTAATTGTAAAATCCTTCCAAGCAAATACCACGGTAGGATCAGCCTGTAAAGGCATGTTTATTTGTAGACGATTCCAATAAACACCTGCAACGCGAGCTTGTTCTTTAGAATTTTTAGATTCACCATAAACGATACTCGCTAAAATAGATACCTGAACGGGTGTTAGACCTAATTTCTCTGCTTGCGATTTTCTCTCAGAAGTCCAAAACTTCACATAAGCCTTGTTCATTTTTTCCAAAAACTCAGGAAATGAAGTTGTCCAATTCACCTCATAGGTATTAGGAACAAAAATGGCCGGACTAGTTTCCGAATTAAAACCCCATTGTTGCATTAATTCAGTAGAATCTAAAATAGCATAAATCGCAGCAGAATCGTAAGCTGTTTGGTTTGCAATCCGACCTGCCATATCCTCTTTTAATCGAAAATTGTTTATCACCACTTTATAGGCATCCTGACGACCATTTCTTAGTTTCCGCAATAACTCCCAGTTACCCATTTCACTATGAATGATATAACGACCTGGACGGATTTTTTCAGGGTAGTTTAGGACTTTGGCCAAAAAACGAAAACTCAATTGATCCCTGACCAAATCATGTTTCTTCAGCGTATCTAAAACGATTTCATAGGTAGCCTTTTCTGGAATGAATAATTCAAATGGTTGATTAGCTTCTACCCGAAAATTAGGGGTTTTAAAAACCTGCCATACGTAATAGGAAAACATGGCCGAAACCAAACTAAATAATAAAATAAAAATCTTTAATTTCTTATTCGAAACCATATTAATCAATTTTAAAATCTAAAGTAAAACGCGTAGCTAACGATTTTAAATCTTCAACCACTGGGAGTAATAAAGGAATTCCTTCCACTCGACGAATAGCCTCTAATTCACGTTCTGGATCGCCTGGAATAATTACTTGCTTACCTTCTACCGCTTTAGCTGACCTAAATCGACGAATCCATTTATCCATATCTCTGGTAAAATCTTCGGCAGGCCGAAAGGCATCCACTCGCATCGCCCCTAAGAAATGACCGGTTCCATTACCCACTGTTTCACCAGCTTGCATAAAACCCGCTGTCGCAAAGGGTGGCACCCAGGGCCCAAAATTGGCTCCAGATAATACGCCTGATAAAATATCTACAATAGCGCCTAAACCATACCCTTTATGTGAGCCGTGTTCTCTATCTCCTCCTAATGGCAACAAAGCTCCTCCATTTTTAATGGCAAAAGCATCATTAGAAGGATCTCCATTCGCATCTTGCACCCATCCATCTGGAGTATTCAATCCTTTTCTTTGTAAAATTTCTAGTTTACCATATGCCACTGCTGTGGAAGCGAAATCTGCTACAAAAGCTGGCTCCTCATTAGCTGGAATAGCCACTGCAATCGGATTAGTTCCTAATAATTTCTCTTTAGAAAAAGTGGGTGTAACTAAGGGAGCCGCATGAGTCATCGCCCAACCGATCATTTGAGAAGGCAAAGCCTTCATTGCATGGTAGCCGGCAATGCCAAAATGATTTGAGTTTTGAACCGCTACCCATCCTGTACCTGCTAAAGCCGCTTTTTCACAAGCAATTTCCATTGCTTTAGGTGCCACCACTAATCCTAAGCCACGATCACCGTCTAACGTAGCGGTAGATAAGGTTTCATGTAAGATCTTTACTTGTGGCTTCGTATTTAATCGGCCATTATCATATAATCGTACATAACCCGCTAAGCGAGCTACCCCATGAGAATCAATTCCTCTTGCATCAGCAGAAACCAATACATCGGACGCTAATTCAGCCTCTTGTTCACTACAACCAATGGCTGTAAATACAGAGGCTACATATTTTTTCAATAAATGATAATCTGCTTGCATAGTCCAAACTAAACCACAAAGATAATTAGAACAATTGGTAAAAATATTGCTAAAATGCACCTAAATTTGAATCACAATTTCATCATAAACTATGAACCTAATAACATCCGTTTGGTTTTGGCTAGCGCTGATTCTTATTCTAGTCATCATTCGCGATATATTTCTTCAAAAAAGCCACACTATTTCGCATAATTTCCCAATTGTAGGACATTTAAGGTATTGGCTTGAGACCATTGGACCTGAATTAAGGCAATATATTGTGGCCAATAATCGAGAGGAATTACCCTTTAATCGAGAAGAGCGCTCCTGGATTTATGCTTCATCGAAGAATGAAAATAATTTACAAGGTTTTGGGACTGATCAAGATTTTAGCACTCCTGGTTATATTTTCATTAAAAATGCCATGATGGGGTTTAATCCATCAGCGGAACATCTTTTTACTAAAAATCCAGGTGTTTTACCTGCTGCGAAAGTCATCGGTTTATATCATCAAAGAGCGAAGCCTTTTCGCCCCTATTCTATCGTAAATATATCAGGTATGAGTTATGGTTCTTTATCTGCCAAAGCTATCGAATCATTAAACAAAGGAGCTCTTATCGCAGGTTGTTATCACAATACAGGTGAAGGATCCTTATCTCCCTACCACCAAAACGGGGCAGATGTCATGTTGAATATAGGAACCGCCTATTTCGGTGTTAGAGAACTAGATGGCCGTTTCTCGATGGAAAAACTAAAACAAAAAGTAATCGAAAACCCATGCATTAAGGCCATAGAATTGAAATTATCTCAAGGTGCTAAACCTGGAAAAGGTGGCATGTTACCTAAATCTAAAATCAACAAAGAAATTGCAGAAATACGTAATATCTCCATGGATAGAGATGCTATTTCCCCCGCTTTCCACTCTGAATTTTCCAATGTCCCTGAAATGGTTGAATTCATTGAAGCCATGGCAAAGGAGACAGGATTACCAGTAGGTGTAAAATCAGCCATTGGAAAATTAGAACAATGGGAAGAGCTAGCCGCTTATATGGCTAAAAATGAAAATGGACCTGATTTTATTACCATAGATGGTGGCGAAGGTGGTACTGGAGCGGCTCCACATGCATTTGCTGATCACGTATCTATGCCCTTTACTTTTGCTTTCGCTAAAATTTATCAAATATTCCAGCGTCATAATTTAACAGATAAAATCTTCTTTATTGCCTCAGGTAAATTGGGATTCCCCGAAAAAGCCTTAATGGCTTTTGCTATGGGCGCTGATAGTATTCATATTGCCCGCGAAGCTATGATGTCCATCGGATGTATTCAAGCTCAAAAATGCCATACAAATCATTGCCCTACGGGTATTGCTACTTCCAATAAATGGCTGCAAGCTGGAATAGACGTAACCCTAAAAAGCGAACGCTATTATCGCTATCACTACACTTTAGTGAAAGAAATCGCAGAAATTACCCATGCCTGTGGATACGAACATCCTTGCCAAATGACCATGGATGACATTGAATGGTCCATGGGAGATAATAATAAAACAATGGCCTTGTCTAAGGCTTTAGGCTATACTAAAACAGAGGCTAGCTATGACGGCTTAGAAGAATTAGTCAAATGTCCGTATTTAGGTGGTCTAAATGCAAGAAAACGGCTATCTTTGTAAAATGTTATCAATATCTAATTTAAACTTCTATTTCGG
>CAMDSI010000162.1 GCA_945906915.1 Spirosoma fluviale
ATTGCGTTCCTTTGCCTATTCGGCACAACCGCATTCGCTCAGTCGGAAGACGAGGGAATCAAATCTACTATCAACTCCTATACCGAGGGATTTACTAAGGGAGATTCCGCCAGCATTAACCGCGCTTTTGCTAGCAATGCCCTTTTAAGAAACCTGAATACGGGTACAGGGAAAATCACAGACACTCCTTTACGCAAATTTGTTGCCGGGATGCCAGCTGGTGGAGCTAAAGCAACAGGGAATCTTGTTAATTATTCTTATGCTGGAACTTCGGCAGTCGCTACGGTGGAATTCAAATTCGAAGACTTCAAATACATCGACTTATTAAGTTTGATGAAGATCAATAACGATTGGAAAATCGTTTGTCGCGTTTTTAGTCGGGTGGCTTTGGATGTGAATGTGGCTTCGGGTCAGGGTGCCAAAGTAGGTGCAAAATCGAGTCCTGGCGCAGCGAAAGTGCCTGCGCCGGCGAAGAAGGCTAAGAAGGATGATGGATGGTGATAAAATTTAGTATTGGGGGCAAAAAGGTTATTACATAAATATTTTTGCCCCCAATACTAAATTTTATCTCTGGGAAGAGAATAGAAATAAAGTGCTCCGCAGAAAATATGTGCTCGCGCCATTTTCAAGGGGCACTTTGTTTTTGTGACGCAAGCACATGTTTTCGAAACCCCTACATTGTTTTATCTCTGGAAAGAGAATTGGCGGATTCTTAACCCCAATCTAAAACTTATTTCAGAAAGAGATTAAAACTAAAATACCCCGTAGAAAATATGTGCTCGCGCCATTTTCAAGGGGTATTTTAGTTTATATGCCATTTTCTAGGAGCACTTTTTTATGTAGCTAAGAAAGAGTCCATATTCATGGTAATTAAAAGACCCGAAGCCGAGTCTTTTCGCTAGGAATAACGAGACTTCGGGTCTTTTAATTACCAGAATATAGGACCACTGCCTAAATATTTCTCCGCAATCGGCTTATAATATTCCTTCAATTCCTCGTAATTAGGAACCACCGGGGATTTAGAATACAGATCGTATTGATTGAAATCACGAATCCACTCTAAGTACTGCGCATCTTTTTCGCATAATAAAGCTTTGTAACTTCCACCCGAGTGCCATGGGTAAAAGGAATGGTAACGCACCATCGCCATTCCTGCTTCTGGAATCTGGTTATTGGGGTGATTTTTTAATACTTGGTATAGATATTCATCATGCCCCCAGGCTAAATGTAACTTATCTAAACCACAGCCAGCTTCATAAACACCTAATTCGGTGTTATATCTTGAATCTTGCATATCCGGATTCAATTCATTGAACTCAGGATAGACACAAGAATCAGGCAATTTACAGCCTACCACGAAGACATCCCCTACTAAACCCCACTGCTCTGCCTGGGAGGTGCCGTCTTCATCTGAACCAAATAAGTACATGGCTTTGCCTAAATCATGAATCAGTCCGACTAATTGCATCCAGTCAGGACGACCATCGGCACGTAGGCCTTCGGCAGATTGCAATAAGTGAATGACATTAGGAAGATTTATGTCTGGATCGGAAACGTCGATTAAGGCATTTAGGCGCTCCATCATGTCCCAAAGGTCCATGGGACGCTCGAAGGTGAGGTATTTAGCCTTCATGCGCTGAACATAATCATATGTTTGACGCGTACGCATCTTACGATAGTGTTCTTTTACGGCAGCCGTAATTTCGCCTTGATTGTAATTTCTAAAATCAGTTTTTTCTTTAACGGGGGTTTCCATAGTCCTAGATTTTGGAACTAATTTACACAATACACGTGAAAAATGAAATTAAGACTTCAGTATTGAAAGGATGATAGCGCTAGCTAACATCAAGATTCCCATCGCGAAGAAGATGGATGGATTTAAACCGGGGACGGTATTTTCAGCTAATGACGCTTCGTAGGGATTTTCTGATAGGTAGCGAACGGGTATTTCTTGTCCTATTTCGCAGTTTTTGGCCAAACCTTTATCCGCTTCACGTCTGAATTCTAACCCATTCACGTAGTAGGCGACGATGGGAAAATAAATAGGGAAACGACCGCTGTGGTCATCGCGGGAATAGCGCTTTGAGATTTCAACGATTTTACCGTAGGTCATTTTTGAATTATGTACCCACTCCTTGCGCTTTTTGAAAAGGAAAATTCCAAAACCGATTAATGCTAACGAAATCAACGTGAACGCAGTTAAGAACAAGGGCATTGATCCTTGAAATTCGCCAGTAGGCCGAGCTGATATTAATAAGATTCCTAACATAAAAAGGGTGCTGAAAATAATTCAACACCCAAAAAAAGTATAAATAATACGGTTTATCAAATTAGTAGCTCTTCGCTCAAGAAAGCATTGAAGTTGTGTTTTAGGGGGAAAAAATGAGATTTTTGTATTATTTGAAAAAACTCGATACAAAAACAGACTAATGTTGAAAAAAAATGACAGAATTAGCAGAAACCAGTATTTGAAAACAAGCAAAAGCACTCAAAAATATATTTTCAGAAAATTTTAAATATCAGACAAATTTGTATTTTTGGACTATCTAAACCTGAAAAAAATGAAAAATAGTGTCAAGTTTCAACTCATGTCTATGATGTTCCTGATGTTCTTCGGATGGGGAGCCTGGTACGGACAGATGAGTAAATATTTATTAGATAATTTGCACGCTTCTGGTGACCAGGTGGGTAATGCATACACCACTTTTGCTATCGCCTCCATATTTGCCCCCTTCTTTGTAGGCTTAATCTCAGACCGTTACTTCTCAGCTGAAAAAGTGATGGGTGTTTTAAATATTTTGGGCGGTGTTATCCTCTATTTTCTTAGTTTAGAAAGAGATCCAGAGGTGTTTTTCTGGTATATTTTGGCCTATACCCTCTGTTTCGCCCCTAATCTAGCCTTGTCGAATTCCATCGCAATGAACCAGATGTCCAATCCAGAGAAAGAATTCCCCAGCATTCGTGTGACCGGAACCATCGCGTGGATTGTGGTGACTAATATCATCGGTTTTTATGCCTTAGGAGACAAGGTGGCTATTTTTGAAATCGCCATGTACACTTCATTCCTGCTAGGAATATATTCATTTACCTTACCTAATACGCCACCGAAAGGTGATAAAAATGCGTCAGTAGGCCAAATTTTGGGTTTAGATGCCTTGAAACTATTCAAAGATCGTTCCTTCTTAATCTTCTTTATCTCCTCTATTTTAATCTGTATTCCTTTGTCCTTCTATTATGCGATGGCAAATCCTTCGCTGACAGATTCTCACATGAGCAATGTGGAGAACAAAATGTCCTTAGGGCAGGCGTCTGAGGTGATTTTCATGTTATTGATTCCCGTGGCTTTTATCCGTTTAGGGGTGAAAAAGATGCTCGTGGTGGGTCTAGTGGCCTGGATTATTCGCTTCCTCTGTTTTGGCTATGGGGATGGTATTTCGAGCGAATGGATCTTATATATTGGAATTATTCTTCACGGGGTATGTTATGATTTCTTCTTTGTAACAGGACAGATTTATACGGACCAAAAAGCGGGCGATAAAATCAAGAATTCCGCGCAAGGCTTAATCACCTTCGCTACTTATGGGATAGGCATGGGAATCGGTTCGAAGCTTTCCGGTATCGTACTCGATTACTATACAGTCAATGACGTGAAGAATTGGCAAGCGGTTTGGATGGTGCCGGCGGCAATCGCTGGGGTGGTTTTACTCTTGTTCTTATTCTTCTTCCAAGATAATAAAAGCAAACCTACGTATTCTTAATCTTACGCAACATAAATGGCATAATCGAAGGAAAGAAGCGCTTCACAAATAGCCCAAATCCTTCGAGAAAACCGCCTACGAAGAATTCATTTTTCCCTGCTAGAATTGCTTGCAAAATTTTCTGTGCGGTGAAGTTGGGATCTAGGCCTTTGGCCTGATTCGGATCCATTTTACCATAGGCCTCCCCTTTCTCATTCATCGCGTGAAGGGAAATGTTCGTCTTAATATAACCCGGTAAAATAGTCGTCACCCGTATTCCATCTGCAAAAACTTCCGCCCGAACGGAATCAAAAAAGCCAATTAAAGCATGCTTCGTCGCGCCATAAGCGGCTCTTCGAGGAGTAGAAATTCGTCCAGCAACTGAGGCAATCGGAACGAAAACACCCGATTTTTGTGCGGTGAAAATAGGCAAAACAGCCTGCGTTAAAGAAACTATCGAAAAGAAATTCACCTCGAAAAGGCGGCGATAAACGTCGAATTCGGTGTCTTTCATAAAAGAACGTTGGGAAACCCCTGCATTTAAGACGAGGTAATCAATCCGGCCATAGGTTTTGATGATATCATTCACCCGATCAGTATGTTCAGCTAAAGAAAGCATATCGAAAGGAAGCACGTAGGCATTGCCGCAAGCTTTGGCCACTCGCTGCAATTCCTCCTCGCGACGCGCAGACAAAACTAATAGCGCGCCTTCCGCCGCAAAAGCATACGCTAAAGCCTCTCCGATTCCGGAGGACGCCCCTGTAATCCAAACTACTTTGTTATGAAATTTCATGGGATAGCATTTTAGCTTCTAAGGCCTGAAAGAAATCGGCCATCGGATTAACCTCTAATCGCTGTAATTTCTGCCATAAACGAACGGCTTTGGTCATCAGACCACTTTCAATTAAGAATCCATCGTGTCCATACAGGGAATCGATGACGTGGAAAGAGGCGTCTGGGATGTATTTAGCCAAAAACTCCTGCTCCACAATCGGGAATAAGGCATCGGATTTAATTCCTATCACCAAGGTTTTTGATTGAATTTGCTTTAAAGCGGCGATCGAACCGCCGCGATTACGACCCACATCTTGCGTATCCATCATTTTCGAAAGTTGAAAATAGGAATAGGCGTTAAAACGCTGAGCTAA
>CAMDSI010000163.1 GCA_945906915.1 Spirosoma fluviale
ATAAAATGTAAGATAAAATCTCTTTTCCCTTGAAAATCAAGGGTCTCCGGAATCCAATTGATGACGATCCCAGCGCGCTCCATTTTTCTAAAATAAGTCATTTGGCGCTTTGCGAATTGATGAATAGCTGATTCAAGGCCTCTTTCAAATTCCTCACGCGAAATCACCCCCTCCACATAATTCACCATCCATTTATACTCTAAGCCCAACCAACGTAATTCTTCGGGATGTACGCCTTCAAATAATAGCTGCTGTACTTCTTCGAGCATACCTTCCTTTAAACGGGCTTTGAAACGGGTTGAAATTTTTTCTCGCCTTAATTCGGTAGACGGATCTAGGCCAAAAACGGTATAGTTAAATTGAATATCCAAGGGCTCAGACAGGAAATGAGGTACATGTGAGAACTGGTAATTCGCTAATAAGGATTCGATATATAATCCTGTTCCGCCACAGAGGATGGGTTGTTTTCCTCGCGAGAAAACGTCATTAATCACATCAAAAGCAGCTTTTTGAAAATGTGCGACGGAGAAAGCCTCTCCTATTTCGTGACTATCAATTAAATGATACGGGATAAAACCATATTCTTTTAGGTCTTTTCCGGTGCCTATGTCGAGGCGACGGTAAATTTGGCGGGAGTCGGCTGATATAATCTCCCCATCTAAAGCGCACGCTATTTCTACGGCTAAAGCCGTTTTACCGCTCGCCGTGGGACCTAATAAAACGATAAGCTTTTGATCAGTAGACATAACGTAGTTTCAAATTTCCCTTATTCACGCGACTTTCCAACTGAATGGGTTCTGTATCCCCAATTTTAGAAAACCCCACTGACAAAAAACCTTTCCCTGTATTCCATTCCTTGTCCACATAGGTCATTATATTGTGCATTTCAGGATGCAGGTCTTTGTAGGCCTGCAAGAATTTTGTCAAACCACCTACGAGGCGAATGCTTGATAAAGTGGCAATTTCGGTAAGTTCGCCAGACAAACAACCTGCTAAACCTGACTCTTTCATGATGAAGGATTTTCCAAAAACAGCCACCGCCAGTAGTGGATGACCCTCGAACAAATACGAACTTTCGATTCCCCGAAAAACCCGATGCGGCGGAACGATACAACCAAAATAACTTGATCCTTTTAAAAATCCCTTTACGTGTTCCTGATCTAAAAAATCGCGAGCAGTTGCAGCATCGATCGGAACAATACGGGTATCTCGCGCAAAAACGGAACGCAAAGGTGTCGTACGAGCGATAATTTGTTTCTCAATCGAAGCGCGCCGCGATAACCACTGATCCTCCCCAATACAAATATCCCCTTCTTCTGAATTCCCTGGCATCGCTTTAACGCGTACCTTTGTAGACTCATGATGCCACAATTCTTCACCAATCGACTGAAAACCGATTGAGATAAGGAAATGGGCGAGGCTATTTGGGAACTCTTTTGGCATAAAACGTGTAAATATACAGTAGAATAAGGCGCAAAAGCGCTTTACATCACAAAACAAATAGAAAAAACTAAACAAATGGACTATAGATTTGAGGCGAGCCGGAAAGAAGTTTCCACCTTTACGAATCAAGAGATCAGAGATAATTTCTTACTAGAGAAGATCTTTCATGCGGATCAAATACAATTAACATATACCATTTATGATCGAATGATCATCGGTGGTGCAATGCCTGTATTAAACACATTAAGCTTACCTAATCTAGAAAAATTAAAAGCTAATTTCTTTCTAGAAAGACGTGAATTAGGGATTATCAATGTGGGAGGCAAAGGCACGGTAACAGCAGATGGCGAAGAATTTACTATCGATAAATTAGGGGCTGTTTATGTAGGTCGAGGCGTGAAAGAAGTGAGTTTCAGTTCCGATTCGAGCGAGAATCCAGCCCAATTCTACCTTTTATCTGCTCCGGCACATGCTCACTTTCCTTGTGCAAAATTAGACAGAGAGCAAGTGCAAACCGTAGTTTTAGGGAGCCTTGAAACTTCGAATCACCGCACGATTTATAAATACATTCATAACGAGGGAATTCAATCTTGTCAATTAGTGATGGGATTGACGATTTTAGAACCGGGTTCGGTATGGAATACGATGCCAGCACATGTGCATGATCGTCGGATGGAAGCTTATTTATACTTTGACGTGACGCCAGGTCATGCTGTGCTGCATTTAATGGGCGAAACGACAGAAACGAAACACATTTGGGTGCATAATCACCAAGCCATTATTTCGCCACCCTGGTCGATTCACAGTGGGTCAGGGACGAAGAACTATTCCTTTATTTGGGGAATGGCAGGTGAAAATAAAGATTATACGGATATGGATTTTGCTGAGATCTCTGAATTACGCTAACATGAAAAAATTCCTCGTTCTTTTTTTAGGGTTTATGAGCGCTGCGAGTGGTCAAAACTACTCCGAGCTGATGGCGAAGTCCATTATGCACACACACAAAGACTCTATTACTGTAAAAGTAGGAAAACCGGCGGGATGGGATTATGAGCAAGGGTTGGTATTGAAGGCTTTAGAACATGTCTACCAAAGAACCGGGGACGCCACCTACTTTCAGTATATCAAAAAGAACATCGATAGTTTCGTAGATGCCAATGGCCACATTCGCACCTTTCATTTCGATGAATTTAATTCTGATAACATCACCACAGGACGTATGCTCCTGTATTTATACCAAGAATTAGGCGATGAACGCTACAAAAAAGCCGCTGACCTTTTAAGAAAGCAGATTTCGGAGCAGCCAAGAGATTCGGATGGTGGATTTTGGCATAAGAAAAGATACCCGAACCAAATGTGGTTAGATGGCCTGTATATGCTGGAGCCATTCTACGCGGAATATGGACAAATCACCCATCAAGACAACTGGGCTGACATCGTAAAGCAGTTCCAATTAATGTACAAAGGCACTATAGATCCCAAAACAGGTCTTTTATTCCATGCTTACGATCAGGCAAAAGTGCAGCCTTGGGCTGATAAGAGCAATGGACATTCGCCTAATTTTTGGGGTCGTTCGATGGGCTGGTATATGATGGCTTTAGTAGATGTTTTGGATTATATGCCAAAGAATCATCCTTCTAGACCAATCTTGATTCAGCAATTAAATCAGTTATCTGGTGCCATTGCTAAGATTCAGGATTCAGCTTCAGGTGTTTGGTATCAATTACCCGGTTATCCTGGCAAAAAAGGCAACTATTTCGAGGCATCCGCCTCCAATATGTTCGTCTATACTTTTGCTAAGGGAGTCAGAAAAGGCTATTTACCTGTTAGTTTTCGAAAAAATGCTGAACGAGGCTATGCTGGAATTCTGAAAGAATTCATCACAAAAGATGCGGAAGGATACATTCATTTAGAGAAAACAGTCACCGTGGGTGGCTTAGGTGGTGTTCCTTACCGAGATGGTTCGTATGACTATTATTTGAGTGAGCCTTTACGCACAGATGATTTGAAGGGTGTGGGTCCATTTATTTTGGCCTCTTTAGAAATGGAGATTGCCAAAGAATTATCCATCGGAGCTGGCAAGAAAGTCGTATTAGATTATTTCTTTAACCACGAAACAAAAAATGGGCTTCGCTTCCATTATACGTGGGAAGATCGCAAAGATTCAGGATTCAATCAATGGGGCATTCAATTCGAGCAATTAGGTGCTTCATTAGATACGTTGGGCGCTTCTCCTACGCGTCAGAATTTAAAAGGAGCCTCTGTTTACATCATCGTGGACCCAGATAGTTATAAAGAAACGGCCAAACCAAATTATATGACGGCTGAAGCGGCAGATGAGATTGAGGCCTGGGTAAAAGCTGGAGGACATTTGATTCTGTTAGCGAACGACACAACGAACTGTGAGATTCCAAAATTTAATCTGTTAGCCAAGCGTTTCGGCATCGAATTCGTCGCTCCTAACTTGAATTTCGTTCAAGGCCGCAACTGGGAACAGGGTGCGGTGATGATACCGGCTGGAAACGCCATTTTTGACCCGATTAAAAAAGTATATATTAAGGAGATTACGACGCTTAAGCTAAGCGGGAGCGCGAAATCACTAGTTAATCTGGAAGGTTATTCCGTGATGGCAACTGCTAACATAGGAAAAGGAAAAGTATTTGCGCTAGGCGATCCGTGGTTATACAATGAATACACGAATAACCGTAGAACACCCCTAGAATACGAAAACTTCTTAGCGGCTAAAAAACTGGCCATTTACATGCTAAAGTAGTTTGCGCGGAAAGCGATAACCGGTCATTTTTTCCAAGGTCTCTAAAGGAACTGAATAGGTTTGCCAGTTTTTATTCAAATCACGTTCGTTCGGGAAAAGTATGCACCAGATCTTCTCAGGTGTGTACACCACTTTCCAGCAATAAGCTGGAACAATGACGTTCGACCCTAAACGGTCTTTAGCCCCAATTCCTCCAGAATAGATTAGCAAATTCATCGCTTTCTTTATCGCTAGTTTACGGCAATAGGCTTCTAACATCTTGAATGGCCCCCGATTCAGCTCGCGAGTCTGCGGAATCATATTCGACATTAAGAATGTCTCCTCATTTAAGTATCCTGATGAAGTTCGATCCTCCGAATTGCAGAGATGCCCCCGATCATAACCAGAATGGGCATAATCCTTTTCATCTACGATCTTAAATCCTCTTGGGAAAGATTCGTCTTGTATAAAACGATTCGTTCTATCCACTGGCCCTACATCACTCGCTTTTAAGGTCCATCCTACCCAATTCGCTCGACCCTCCACCCCATTATAGGACATCACATAGCCTTTCTTAACCGAAAGATAGTTCGTCGTAGAAGCAGACGAGGCGCCCGAAATATTGGGCACCCCGACCGATAATAATA
>CAMDSI010000164.1 GCA_945906915.1 Spirosoma fluviale
GCGATTTTTTCAAATTTCTTAATCGCGGCCTCAATATCCTTCATTACCTTTTTCTCCTTGAATTTCTCCGAGATATTATCTACATCGAGCTCCATCTTCGCATAGGAATCGTATTCATAGGCATTTAATTTCGAACGATCATTTATCTCCCGATTTCGAATAACTCCACGAAGGATTTTGAAGGCTGGATTTTCACCCGAATAAACAATTACTTCCGCCATTTCGCGGCCTGTAGGGTCTAATTGAAAATCAATTTCTTGATTTTTTGACCCACGCGTAATTTTTTTAACCCGCTTTTTATAGCCCACAAAGGAAGCGAAGAGACTGTCCGCTGAATACTTTGAATTCAACAAAAACTCACCTTGGAAATTTGTGGTAGCTCCTTGACTAACACCGATTAGACCAACCGAGGCAAAAGGAATGGGATCTCCATTTTTAGCATCAGTCACACGACCTTTAATCACGAATTGACCTAAGACCGGAATGACTGCAAACGACAAGAAAAATGCCAGCAAAATGCTGAATTTCAATTTCATGGAGTGGTTTTATAATGCAAGAACTACAAAAATAGCAAGCTAAATGAATATTTTGCTATTCGTCGGCACATTTCTGTATTTCGTCTATGAAGTTGATGAATTTCTCCAATGCACGAGCCCGGTGCGCGATTTGATTCTTCTCTGATAAAGTCATTTCAGCAAAAGTTCTATCTTGATTTTCAGGCTTAAAAATGGGGTCATATCCAAAACCCTGACTCCCTCGAGGGGCCTCCACAATCTCGCCCTGAATCTCCCCTTCAAAAGAATGAAAGGCTCCATCATGAAAATAGGTTAAGACGGTTACAAAGCGCGCGCGGCGATTAGCTATTCCGACAAGATTCTTTAAAAGCAATTCGAGGTTCGCCTGATCATTTTTAGGTTCACCGGCATAGCGAGCTGAATTAACTCCTGGAGCTCCAGCTAATGCCTCCACTTCTAAGCCTGAATCATCTGCAAGGCAAGAGACTTGGAATTTTTCGGCAATGAAACGTGCCTTCTGCAGGGAGTTCTCCACTAGGGTAGCACCTGTTTCTGGAATTTCTTCTGTAATGGCTAAGGTGCTTAAATCACGCACGATAAAATGATCCTGCAGCAATGAACTAAGCTCTTCGACTTTGTGCTTGTTTTGGGTAGCTAAATAAAGAATGGGACGCATTATTGTGCAGAAACCACTTCGATTTCAAAGTAAAGAGGAGAGTATCCTGGAATAGATGAATTTCCTGCAGTACCATAAGCGATTTTATAGGGCAAGATGGCTTTCGCCTTTTCCCCCACCCTCATCTTTAATACGGTTTCCTCGAAACCGGAAATCAATTGACCTGTACCCGAAGTGAATGTTAAGGTACCTGAACCAAACTTCGAATCATAAACTACCTTATTGCTGACATCAGTTTGGATATAACCATATCCTAAACGACCTAAATAATTAATTTTGATGGACTGACCAATAACCACAGCGGCTCCCGTAGGATTTTCTAGGGTCTTTTGAAATACTAAACCAGAGGCTGTTTTTTCTGGATTAGAAAAACCATAGACCGTTTGCATGGAACTGATCTGGGCAGACTCATTCTTGATAGAAACTACTTCGACGTCTGCCTTTATTACAGAATAAGCAGGAACATTACCAAACGTATTACCCCCAAATGCAAGTGAAGAAGGAAGTAAAAACGTCCCTTTATCCCCTACCTTCATCAGAGAAACAGGCAAGGCAAACATACTTTGTGAAACACCATAAACAATCGACTTAGACTGATTTGCTACTTTAGAGGTAGAATCAACGAAAGTTCCGTCTAATAAAGTCAATTTATAATGCAAAGTAACTAAATCTGCCACAGCGGGAGCAACGGTAGATCCGGCAGGAACGATAGAATAATACATCCCATCTGTTGTTTTTTGATACGTTAAGTTACGCTGCTTCAGGTAATTCTGAATGTCAGAATCATTCTTAGAAACCTCTAGCTCTACTGGATTTTCTACAGAACAACTCGTTAAACCCGTCGCCAAAGCGAAAAATAAAACAACATACTTCAACATAACTAGTCAATTTTAGCGAGGTAGATTTCAAAACTTAAAGGTGTAAATCCGGGAATACTGCTATTTCCATTCACCCCATAACCAAGGGCTGACGGAAAAACAATAACTGCCTTCTCCCCCAGACGCATTTTTTCGATGCCCATTTGAAAACCGGGTACCGTCTGGGTTCCACCGATGGTAACGCTCATACTATCCGTACGAGACATATTGCCATCGAAAGCTCTAGAACTTAAAAAACGCCCTATGTATTTAATTTTAACAATTTTACCTTTAGCAGGAATTTCTCCAGTACCTGCTTTCAAACGAATGTAACGAAGTCCATCTGTTTGAGTTTCTGTAACTGTAAAAGCATTCCGAGCGATGTACTCCCGAATCAAATCATCTTGAGTCCGAACTATATAGGATTTTATTTTCACCTTCATAGGTGTGTAAACCGGTAAATCTGGAAATGCCTGAGCTGTTCCTGGTAAAACTAAAGTGGCTTGTTCTCCTTCGCGCAAGGCTGACATTAAGGTAGCGAAAACAGGATTTGCATAGCCATACCGGAAAAAATAAGGAGAATTAGTCGCCCGATTTGTACTATCAAGCACCTTTCCTGTCACCAAGTTAGAGAACTCATAATGTACGTAAAGCGTGTCGCCCTTGGACGCTAATTCCCCTGCTGGATTCGATTTAGTCACAAAATAATAGCCGCCATTCTCCAGGGAGGATGGGCTTTGACTTTGACCAGCAAAGTAGGCTAAAATTTGTGTTTGGTTTTCTTTCGCTTTCACATCGTCCTCTAAGGCAATATCAGACAGGCATGAAAACGTAAAAAAGGCAATAAATAAGAATCCGAAAACTTTCATTCAATTATTTCTTAGACAATACTTCTAATTCAAATACTAAAATAGCATTGGAAGGGATACGTGGAGCAGCACCTTGTGCGCCATAGCCTAAAGCTGATGGGATTACAAATGTACCTTTACCCCCTTTTTTCAATAACATTAATGCTTCATTAAAGCCTGGAACTAATTGACCTACTGGTGGCATAGCTACTCCTGCTCCTTTATCAAATTCTTTTCCATCTAAGAAAGTACCGATATAGTTCACTTCCCATGACTCTCCCATTTGAGGACCTTCGCCAGCACCAGGATTTGAAATAGATGCGTACAAGCCGGTCGATGTTTTAGTAAATTTCTTACCCGAAGCTGCTACATAAGCTTCGATTAATTTAGCGTCTTTGCCTGTTTGCTCTGCCGCTAATTTGCTCATGTCTTTTTCGAAATCGGCACGAGATTGTGCTTTCTTAATTTTTACGATGAATCGAACATCAGTTCCACGCTTCAAGAAGGGAGGAATTTGTTGGTTCGCATCTTTAAATAAACTGTCTACTGGAACAAAGATAGTTGCGCTATCCCCTACCGATAATAGACGAAGACCGTTCTCAAAAGATCCTTTAAATGCTCCTGCAGCAGCTGCTGGGGGAACTAAATCTTGTAAAGGCTTTCCTTCCTTGCGGGAATCTTTGATAGTAGAATCCGCCGCATTTTTGATGACTAAATCAAACGTAATGATATCACCTTCTTTTAATTTAGCGGCGCTATCGTCATGTTCGTGCTTTTGAATTTTAACTCCGTCTACTACTTCGACATTGTTACACGATGCTAGTGCCATTGCCGCTAATAAAATCACTCCTAGTTGTTTACGCATGATATTAGTTTTATAGATTTTTAACTCGATTTATTTCAGAAAGATACAAAGGTAACACTTCCATTAGTTTTTTCTTCGCATCCGCTAAAGTTCCACCAGAAAAACGTCCGCCAGACGCATTCTTATGCCCTCCGCCCTCAAAATAAGATGACGCAAATTCGTTTACTGCAAATGGTTCAATAGACCTAAAAGATAGCTTCACGCCATCTGGACGCTCAATCATGAGGATAGACCAGACACAGCCAGCAATTTGCAAACCATAATTTACGATACCTTCCGTGTCGCCCGCTTGCGAATTAAATTTTGTTAAATCCTCCGCAGTTATCCAAATAAAAGCCAGGTGGTACTCGGGTAAGTACTCCATTCTTTGGCCTAATACATGTCCAATGAATTTCAAGCGATCGATACTCGAGGAATCAAACACCTTGCGATGCACCTCATTTGTATTCACCCCTAAACGAATTAAGTCAGCTACTATGGTATGCACATGAGCTGTCGTGTTTGGGTGGCGAAATGAACCCGTATCGGTCATTATACCGGAATATAAACAGGATCCGATGGAAGTGTCTAACAAAGTTTCATCACCCCATTCCTGAATTAAATCATAGATTAATTCGCAGGTGGAGGCAGCAATCGTCCGATGGTAATAATAATCGCCAAAGTCCTCCGGGTCCAAATGGTGATCAATCACCACCTTTTTTGCCCTCGACTTACGCACCAAAGGCGCCATATTATGGAGTCTTTGAAGGCCGGAGAAATCCAAACAGAAAATAAAATCTGCTTCGTCTATTAGCGCATCAATTTGCACTTTGTGAAGCAGCTCATCATAGGTCAAAATATCCGCCGCACCCGGCATCCATTGTAAGTTGCCTGCAACGGCAGAAGGCACCGCCACCGTAGCCTGAATACCTTTTTTTGCCAAATACCCTTGAAAAGCTAGTGTCGAACCTATGGCATCCGAATCCGGATTGAAATGGGCGGTGATCACGACTTTTGTGCCGGGAATTAGCTGGGATTTTAACTCAGAGATGGAGGTCATAAAATGGTTTTGCCAGAAATAAATTTGGGC
>CAMDSI010000165.1 GCA_945906915.1 Spirosoma fluviale
GCAGCGGGGTTTAGAGGTGGATGGATGATATTGACTGGGGCTAAACATAAGGCTAAATCATACATTGAAGGATTGAATTTTTTATTTAGCACACGTCTTTGCGCTAACGTTATTACGCAATATGGTATACAAACTGCTTTAGGTGGATACCAGTCTATAAATGATTTAGTAGCTAAAGAAGGTCGAATAAATCGACAGATGAATCTAGCCTACGAGCGTATCAATGCCATAGATGGAGTTAGTGCAGCAAAACCCAAAGGAGCCTTATATCTCTTTCCTAAAATTGATCTATCTAAATTCAATTTTGAAGATGATAATCATTTTGTGATGTCGCTATTAGAAGAGCAAAAGATTTTAGTTGTGGGTGGTCGGGGATTCAATTTTAGCGGAAATAATCATTTTAGAATTGTCTTTTTACCACACGTAGAGCAATTAGGAGTAGCTTTAGACAAGATCGCACAACATTTCGAAAACTATAGAAAATGATCTTTAACCAGTTCTCTCGAAAACAAAAGTTATTTATATTCCTATTTGGCATATTTCTTACTAATGCTATCGTAGCAGAGATTATTGGTGTTAAGATTGTTAGTATAGAACGAACTTTGGGATTTTCTCCATTGCATTGGCAAACACCATGGGGCGATTTTTGGGATTTAAATCAAACGGCAGGGGCGCTGAATTGGCCCTTAGTATTTATAACATCGGATATCATAAATGATTACTTTGGAAAGAAAGGCGTTCGATTCATTTCCTTTACTACTGCCCTATTCATAGCCTTTTCTTTCTTAATCATTTACACTTCCACTTTACTAGTTCCGGCTGATTTTTGGGTGGATGTTAATAAGGGCACAGGTAATTTTAATATAAACGAAGCGTTCGCGCGCATCTTTCGCCAAGGCTTAGGAATCATTTTAGGATCACTATCGGCATTTTTAGTCAGTCAAATTATAGATGCACTCGTATTTGAGAAAATAAAGGCTAGAACTGGATCAAAGCATATTTGGTTAAGAGCCACCGGATCTACGCTTATATCTCAATTAATTGACAGTGTATTAGTGATTGGAATTGCCTTTTATCTTTTCGGGAATTGGACTTTTAGTCAATGGATGAACGTTTCATTCAATAATTACTTTTACAAATTCTTTGTGGCTATTTTATTCACCCCAGTCCTATATCTAGCACACTGGGGTATTGAGAAATATTTAGCTCAAGATAAAACGCCTTAAATTATCAGCAATAATCGCTGTGGAAATACCTGCGTTTAAAGATTCCGCCTCACCAAAAGAAGGAATAGTAATTCGTTCGTCTAGTAATTCTACAACGTCCTCCCGAATTCCATTTGATTCATTTCCTAAAATGATAAAACCATTATCGGGAAACTTATACTGATGAATGTTTTCACCGTTTAATACAGCGCCTATCTTTTTAACAGAAGGGTGAGCTTTAAAAAAAACAACTAAATCTACGTACGTGAATTCAATTCGAGAAAAAGAGCCCATCGAGGACATAATCACTTTGGGATTATAAAATTCAGTACAATCATCAGAAAGAACCAATTGTTTAAATCCATACCAATCACAAATGCGAATAATGGTACCGAGGTTTCCTGGATCTCTTATCCCATCCAAAACTATGGTATACCTTTCTTTGATCTGAAACGAAGAAAAATGCCTTTGCTGAACAACGGCTAATCCAAAAGAATTAGTAACTAAGGTGCTAAGCTTTTGAATAGACTCAGCATCTAAAGAATAGACAGGAGCTTTTGATTGTAGACTGATTTGATTTATTACATCTGATTGAGATTCATTTATAATAAAGAAATCGATAACAAAATCAGATTTCAATAATTCAATCAAAGACTTCTCTCCTTCTACTAAAAATAAATCATTCTCTTTTCTTCCTTTTTTAGAATGTAGGGAATTAATTAACTTTATTTGTTTATTAGTTAGCATCTTTTGAAGAATCAATCAATTATCGGTTTTATTATCTTGAGTTTGGGTCTCATTTCTTGTGGCCAATACCAAAGCTATGAAATAGAACAACCTGTTATTAATCAAATTAATATATCAGGAACTCGACAAATTTCTAATCTGGAATTGCGGTCAAATATAATCGGAATTAAAAATTCCTATCATAGATTACTACCTACAAAATTATATACTTATCTGGGCAATAAAAGGAAAAGAAAAGATTCTCTTCAAATAAAACCTAGTTTCATCCAATTCTTTAAGTCTCCTAATCCAACCTATAGCCGTAGCTGGTTAGAGGCAAACCAAAATCAGATACAGCGCTATTACCGAGAGAATGGCTTTTTAAAGGCAATTGTAGAGCCTAAAATTGATACGATAGGTAAATTGATTAATGTAGCGTTTCTGATAAAGGAAGGAGATCCTAGCTATTTTACCAAAGAGGATTCTGTATCCGTAGATAATCCCATTTTAGCGGAACATATAAATGCTTATTTAAAGGAAAATAGTATACTACACCCGATGCAAAGATTGCAACTATCCTTATTAAAAAAGGAGAAAGAGCAACTCAGTCATCATTTGAGAAATGAGGGTTACTACTATTTTTCGACCGATGCGATAGGTATTCGTTTAAATGACTTGAAAGACAGTACACTTCGCCATATTTCATTATTTTATAAAATACCTGAATTTAAAAATCGAAATATAATTACCAACTATGATCGTTTGTATCGTATAGGTGTACCCGAATTTAACATATCAGATCCATTCGGAAATCCAGCAGTAAATCCTCCTTTAAAAAGTTTGAGCAAACTTATCACATTAAAAGAAGACGATTTGTATTCGGTGGATATATTTAATCAAAGTTTAAAAAATATCTATCTAACCGATCAATTCAAAACCGTGTCGATTCGTTTTGATACAACAAGAACACGTCTATTTCCTAAAATTGAACTATTCCAAAATGAGAAATATAATTTTAGTTCTGAATTAGGAGGAAGTGTATTTAGAGGTATTCCAGGACCCTTTCTAACCAATTCCTTCAAAGTAAGGCGTCTATTTTCTAGTTTAGATTACTTCGATTTCTCCACCAGATTAGGCTACGAGGCTCAATCCGGTTTCATCAATACTACTGAAACGCGTAATAACTTAGAACTAAATGTCTCTGCCTCCATTAATTTTCCAACACTCTATTTACCAAAATCAATCATTGGTAAATTAGGCTCTTATTATGGTGCAAAAACTTCATTAGGAATTGGGTTTGATTTTATTAATAGACCGGAATACCAAAGAACAAATTTTAATATATTCCAGCGCTATACGTGGCAAAAAAGTGAGTTTAGCTATTACACATTTTCTCCTATCAATTTAAACTTATTAAATACTAATTATCCAGAAACGGCCACTTCTGATGCATTTAAAGATTATTTGTTAGAACTTCAATTAAAAGGAAATAATTTATATCGAAGTTTTAACCCCAGTTTTGTTAGCAGTATTTCCTTTCAATACATTTATCGTGACCTATTACCTACCAACGAATTAAAAAATGGAAAGATATTTCAACTGGGTTTAGAATCAGGAGGATCTACATTAAACATATTGCCTAATTATAAATTTAATTTTGTTGCTGATCTACTTAATAGTGGACAGGAGATTCAATTTTACCGCTTTCTAAGAGTCAATTTTGACTACAGAAAGTATAAGATGCTTGGCCAAAATCGTAAGTCACAAATAGCGTTTAAACTAATAGGTGGTGTAGCGTATGCTTATGGTGCTGACAATGATTATCAATTGCCTTACGAAAAGAACTTTTTTATTGGAGGACCTTCTAGTGTTAGAGCTTGGAAACCAAGGCGATTGGGTCCTGGTGCGTATGTCTCCTCTTCTAATTTAGTAGAACAACCAGGAAGTATCTTACTCGAATCATCGATAGAATATAGATTCAAGCTATTTCCTCTATTTGGTCAAATGAATGGGGCTTTCTTCGTTGATGCCGGAAATGTATGGAACATGAGTCAAGGTAATACAGATCCCACTACCCAGTTTCAGTTAGGCAATTTTTATAATCAGATAGCTGTAGGAACAGGTTTTGGACTACGTTGGGATTTCGACTTCTTTCTTTTGCGCCTAGATTTAGCCACAAAAGTAATCAATCCAGCAAATCCTGTTAATAAAAAATGGGTTTTGTCCGAGACTTCTTTCGAAGGTGGACAAAACCCTATTGAATTTAATATTGGTATTGGATATCCTTTCTAAAGATTATTTACGAGCCATTACTTTGATTGCTTTATCTACAATCGCATTTGCGTTCAAGCCATATTTTTCCATTAATTCAGCAGGTTTTCCTGATTCACCGAAGGAATCATTAACGCCTACGAATTCCATTGGAGTTGGATGATTTAACGCCAAAAATTGCGCAACCGAATCCCCTAATCCCCCATTGTACTGATGCTCTTCTGCCGTTACAACGCAGCCAGTTTTTTTAACTGAAGCTAAAATAGCCTGAACATCTAAAGGCTTAATCGTGTGAATATTAATTACCTCTGCCTTAATTCCTTTTTCTAATAGCGCTTCTGCTGCCTGAATAGCTTCCCAAACCAAGTGACCTGTTGCTATAATAGTTACATCAGATCCTTCTACTAAATGTACTGCTTTACCTATTTCAAATTTTTGATCCTCAGGAGTAAAGACAGGAACCACTGGGCGACCAAAACGCAAATAAACAGGACCTTCATAATCAGCAATGGCAATTGTAGCTGCCTTTGTTTGGTTATAATCACATGGATTAATCACTACCATACCAGGAAGCATTTTCATTAATCCAATGTCTTCCAAAATTTGGTGCGTTGCTCCATCCTC
>CAMDSI010000166.1 GCA_945906915.1 Spirosoma fluviale
GGTGGTTCAACTAACGTTGTTATTCGTGGTAACAAATCATTGACTGGTAATAACCAAGCCTTATTCGTAGTGGATGGTGTGCCCATCGATAACACGAATAAAAATGGTGGTAACCAACAAACAGGTCGTGGTGGTTATGATTACGGTAATGCAGCTGCGGATATTAACCCAGATGATATCGAAAACATGACTGTCTTGAAAGGTGCTGCGGCAACTGCTCTTTACGGTTCTCGTGCTTCGAATGGTGTGATCATGATCACAACTAAGAAAGCAAAGCGTGGTTTAGGTTTAACTATCAACGCTGGTTTAACCGTAGGAACAATTGATAAGTCAACTTTCCCTACCTATCAAAACCAATATGGTGCAGGTTATTCTGATCCTTACCAAAAAGATGGTTTCTTGTATTTTGATGCGAATGGTGATGGTACAGATGATTTAGTCGTACCTACAGCAGAAGATGCGTCTTACGGGGTGAAATTTAATCCTAGCTTAATGGTATACCACTGGGATGCTTTTGATCCAGCGGGTCCTAACTACAAGAAAATGAAGCCATGGGTTGCTGCTACTAATACGCCAGACACATTCTATGAGACGGCTATTTCGAACAACACGAATATTTTGTTAGATGGCGCGAATGATAAAGGAACGTATAAATTAGGCTTTACGCGTAATGAAGAGCGTGGTACTTTGCCTAATTCTAATGTGACTAAGAACATTGTTAACTTAGGAGGTTCGTATAAAATCAATGAGAAATTAAGCGCTCAAGCAGTGGCTAACTTCTCTATCGTAGATGGTAAAGGTCGTTATGGTTCAGGTTATTCTGGAGGTAACGTAAACCAAAACTTCCGTCAGTGGTATCAAACTAACGTAGATTTAGTAGAGCAAAAAGAAGCGTATTTCCGTAACAATCAAAACGTTACTTGGAACTGGGGTGATCCTTCCTCTGCAGCTGGTTTAAAGCCAATCTATACAGATAACTACTATTGGACTCGTTACCAAAACTATGAGACGGATTCACGTACTCGTATCTTCGGTAATGCTCAATTAGATTACAAAGCAACTTCTTATTTAGCCTTCTTAGGGCGTATTACACTGGATACTTACAGTGAATTGCAAGAAGAGCGTACTGCGGTAGGTTCTCAAGGTGTACCGAGTTATTATCATTTAGAGCGTTCGTTTAACGAAACGAACTATGATTTGATGGCTAACTTCGATAAGAATGTAATTAAAGATGTAAATGTGAAAGCCTTAGCTGGTTTGAACTTACGTAAATCATATGTTCGAGCGATGTCAGGTAGTACTAACGGAGGTTTGATCGTTCCAGGTTTATATTCTGTAGCGAATTCAAAAGGAACAGTGGCGGCTACGGCTGAAGGATATTCTCCTCGTGAGGTATTCGGTCTGTTTGGTGGTTTAACGGTAACGTATAAAGATTTCTTAACATTAGATGGTACTATCCGTCGTGATAAGTCGTCTACCTTACCTACTGAAAATAACCAATATAACTACTATTCAGGTTCTGCGTCTTGGTTATTCTCTCACCACATCCAAGATCTTCCTTGGTTGACTTCTGGTAAGTTACGTGCTAACTGGGCGACTGTAGGTAATGATGCTCCTTGGGGTGCTATCAAAAACGTATATGATCAACCATCTCCGTTTGGTTCTACCATCTTGTTCTCTGTACCTAGTACACAAAACAATCCGGTATTGAAGCCAGAGCAAACTCAATCTCGTGAGATTGGTTTAGAGATGTCATTCTTACAGAACCGTTTAGGTTTTGATGCGACGTATTATCAATCAAATACTTTAGATCAAATTTTACCAGCAGCGGTTTCTTCTGCAACTGGTTTTAGTTCATCTTATGTGAATGCGGGTAATATTGAGAACAAAGGTTTTGAATTAAGCGTTTACGCTACACCCATCAAAACAGCTGATTTCTCTTGGAATGTAAATGCAAACTGGACTAAGAATCAATCATTAGTATTGAGCTTATACGGTGTATCTCAAAACCTTCAATTAGGTTCTTTCCAAGGTGGCGTTTCTTTGAACGCAACGGTAGGACAACCTTATGGTGTATTACAAGGAAAGACGTGGGTATTAGTAAATGGAGAAAAGTCTGTTAAGTCTAACGGACGTTATGCGATCTCTACTACGACTACGAACAATATCGGTAATGTGAATCCAGATTGGATCGGTGGTTTGAATAACACATTCAAATACAAAAACGTATCCTTCTCTTTCTTAATTGATATGAAGAAAGGTGGTAACGTATTCTCACTTGATCAGTACTATGGTGCTGCGACGGGTGTTTATGCTGAATCAGCTGCACTTAATGATAAAGGAAATCCATCTCGTAATTCAATTGCTGATGGTGGTGGAATTATCATGCCAGGTGTAAAAGCAGACGGAACTCCGAATGATATCCGCGTTGAAAATGAGTACGGTACGTATGGTTATGCTTATAACCCAGCTGCTGCATTCGTTTATGATGCGACTTTCGTGAAATTACGTGAGGCTAACTTGACGTATTCTTTACCTAAATCAGTCGTTGCTAAATTAGGTGGCGTGAAAGGTGTAGACGTGTCTATTTTTGGACGTAACTTATGGATCATTAAAAAATATGTTCCTTATTCAGATCCTGAAGAAAACTTGTCTTCTGGTAATATCCAAGGAAATCAATCAGGTGCATATCCAACTACTAGATCGATCGGATTTAACGTTAAATTGTTATTTTAATCATCCTAAATTGATATAAAGATGAAAAATATGTTAAAAGTTTTTGTACCGCTGTTGCTATTGTTCTCGGCTTGTACAGAAGATATCTCTCAATTAAATACCGAGACTAAAAGGCCAGCAGCTGTTCCAGCTCCTACCTTGTTCTCGAATGCTACGAAAACCCTTGCTGGTTCTTTAGCGTCTGCTAGTGTGAACACGAACGTGTTCCGTTTTACAGTTAGCCACTGGGCTATGGCTGTATACCAAGATGAAGCGCAATATGACTTCAATACACGTGCTATCCCTCAAGGATGGTGGACTACCATGTACCGTGATGTTTTAGCAGATTATGCTGAATCAGCTAAGTTAATCACTGCCGATGCTACGTTAACGGCAGGTGAGAAAGCGAATAAATTAGCTATTATCGACATCATGCAAGTCTATACGTATTCTATCTTAGTGAATACTTTCGGAAATGTTCCTTATACAGAGGCATTACAACCGACTAATTTATTCCCTAAGTATGATGATGCGAAAACGGTTCACGCTGATTTAATGGCTCGTTTGAATTCAGATATCACTAAATTAAATACATCAGCTGCAGGTTTTGCCTCAGGTGAAGATTTAGTTTATAAAGGATCTATTTCTAACTGGTTGAAATTTGCTAACACATTGCGTATGAAGTTAGGTATGATCGTTGCGGACGAAAATGCTGCTGCTGCTAAAACGGCAGTAGAAGCGTCTGATGCTGGTGCTATCTCAGCTTCTGCTAACAATGGTTATTTCACTTACCAGTCAGCATCCCCTAATCAAAATCCATTATTTGCTGATATCGTAACAGGTGGTCGTCAAGATTACATCGGAGCGAAAGACTTAATGGATAAGTTATTAGGATGGAATGACCCTCGTACAGCCTTTTATTTCTCTAAAAATAATGCTGGTAATTATGCTGGTGGTATTGTAGGGAAATCAAATACGTTCGTAGATTTCTCTCGTGCTGGTGCAAAAGTGATCGCAGCTGCTGATCCTTATGTATTTGCTGACGTAGTAGAAACAGAATTCTTACGTGCTGAAGCTGCTGAGCGTGGTTATACAGTAGCCGGTTCTGCAGAATCTCACTACAATAAAGCGATTACGGCTTCTATCTTGTATTGGGGTGGAACGCAAGCAAACGCTGATGATTATTTAGCTCAAGCTGCTGTTGCATATACAACTGCTGCTGGAACTTGGAAAGAAAAGATTGCAACTCAGAAATGGATTGCTCTTTATAACCGTCCTTACGAAGGTTGGACTGAGTTACGTCGTTTAGACTTTCCTAAAATTGCTACACCAGTCAATGCTAAGTCTGGATTCCCGACTCGTTTGTCTTATCCGGCTAATGAGCAAACTTTAAATGGAACTAACTACACTGCGGCTGCATCTGCAATCGGTGGTGATGTGGTAACTACGAAGTTATTCTGGGATAAAAACTAATTTTAGTTTTTAGATCGAATTGAAAGAGGCGACCCGCGAGGGTCGCCTCTTTTTTTGTGCCTGTTTTATAAAAGGAATTTATAGTTAAACTATTAAGTGGAATATTTTTGAAGTTGAAGTAATTAATCATAAATATATTTTATGAATCACATTAAAATGTTTAATTATTTTTCTATAATTGTAAACAATAATTTTGGGGTTTATAAAATTTAACATTACCTTAACATTGTGAGTACAATATCCTTCATTTCAAACATTTCAAATAGTTTTATTATGAAAAAAACAGTACTAGTAAGTATCTTCTTATGCTTGATAGCAATGATTCCGCTTCAAGCACAAGACAGATCAATTTCTGGAAAGGTTACCGGAGATGATGGTTCATCTTTACCGGGCGTTAACGTTTCTATCAAGGGAACCAGCAGAGGTACAAATACCGATGCAAATGGTTCATTTAAATTAACAGTTTCACCGAATGCTGTTATAGTCGTTAGTTCTGTTGGTTATTCTCCACAAGAAATTCGTGTGGGTAACAAAACAGTGATTAATGTGTCTTTAGAGTCAAGTGCGTCTACCTTAGATGAGGTGGTTATCACGACTTTTGGTACAGCTAAAAAATCATCC
>CAMDSI010000167.1 GCA_945906915.1 Spirosoma fluviale
GTAGGAGCTCTGCGTATTTTTGCGGCCTTCATTTTCTTTATTCCGGTCTTTTTAAAACAAAAACACGAAATTAAAAAAGAACATTGGAAGAGCTTTCTTTTAGCGGGATTGACGGGGAATTTAATCCCTGCCATTTTATTTTCCATCGCAGGAAAACATTTAACTTCTGCCCTATCCGGCATGTTGAATGCCTTTACGCCACTTTTTACGCTCATCGTGGGAATTCTTTTATTTAGACAAGGTTTCCAATGGCGCCAAATGATCGGTATTGTACTGGGCATCGCCGGTTGTTTCGGATTAATTGCCGGAGGGGAAGGATTTGATGTGGACTTTAATTACCATGCTCTGTGGGTGGTATTAGCCACCTTTCTGTACGGTATTAATTTGCACATTGTTAAGACGAAATTATCCGGCTTAAATCCATTTACAGCTACAGCAGGTATCTTTATGGCGATTGGACCGCTCTCCTTTATTTTGTTAGCTTCCACTGGATTTTTTGCTCAACCTATAAAATGGTGGCCCTTTTTAGCGGCTTGTTCGTTGGGCGTATTCGGTTCAGCCATCGCGATGGTTTTATTCAATCAGTTGATTAAATGGACGAATGCAATTGTGGCAAGTTCTGTTACCTATATCATCCCTATCGTGGCTGTAGGCTGGGGTGTTTTCGATGGCGAACAGGTCTATTTATCACAAATTATTGCGATGATTGTTCTGTTGATAGGGGTTTATGAAATCAATCGATCAAAGGCTTGATTTTGATTCTATTATAGGTCCGCGCTCCCCAATTCCATTCTCGTTGAAGGCTTCCATTTGGAAATAATAGGTTTTGCCTCGATCCATCGATTTAAAATAATATTCATTTGTCCCAAAAACTTGGACCGACGTATACATTTTATCAGGTGCAATTCCGGAATAAATCACATAACCCGTCGCTTTCGGGTTATGCCCCCATTTCAGCCAAGCACTTCTAGAATCATGTTCTCCGCGTAAAACAATCAAATCCTTAATTATTCCAGGCTTTTCTCCATGCCCCAACCCAAAGGCGCGAATACCTGAAATCGCAAATTTGCCCGCCGCCATGTGGTGATTTACTAACTTCAGATAACGTACTTCCACTGGCTTTTTTAATTCGATATAATCGTGCGGAACGTCCGTTTTGTTTTGGGACTTATCTATAATCAACTCCCATTTCTGACCATCCTTGCTTCCTAAGACCTGGTACTGGTGGTAAATTCCATTCATTTTGCCTAAGAAACTCGAATCGACATCTTGATCTGCATAATTTAGTTGTAAGGCCTTCAACGTGGAAACCTCTCCTAAATCCGTCTCAATCCACTCGCCCTTTTTCGAAGAGGCCGCAGACCAATAGGTTTTCATTTGCTCATCCACCGCAAAATTCGCCGAATAACCCGGCAAACTCGATGAAACACGCACCGGTTTATTAAAATTTAACAACATCCAACCCGTGAATAATTCCGATGGTTCATCCACTTTCTTCGTCGGCATTCGATGCGGATAATCTCCATAAGCCGTATTCGTGTACAAAATACCGTCCTTATCAAAATAGGTAGGCCAAAGTCCCAACCGACGCTCGAAGCTATTCTTCACCGCAATCGTGATCGTGGAAACGTGCCACCAATTACCATATTGCCCTTCAAAAGTCGCCCCGTGGCCTGCTCCCCTGGTAAATCCACCCGGCTTGAAGGAGAACGGATTATGCGCTTGATACGTAAACGGTCCCATCGGATTATCAGACGTATAAACCCCATCACCATAGGCAGAGAATTCCGTTCCAGGCGCGCCGTATTGCAAATAATATTTTCCCTTATACTTATTCATCCAAGCCCCTTCCATGAA
Organism: Spirosoma fluviale; assembly: GCA_945906915.1. Classification (GTDB taxonomy): domain Bacteria; phylum Bacteroidota; class Bacteroidia; order Cytophagales; family Spirosomataceae; genus Aquirufa; species Aquirufa fluvialis_D. The sequence continues at coordinate 1,858 of CAMDSI010000167.1, forward strand.
AGGTTTCAAGAAAGTATTGTCTTGGTATTCTCCAAATCGCTCCCAGCCATGCAACTCATCATTCAATTTAATCAAGTCCTTTCGTTCCCCTACCGGCTGCAAAGTCTTGCGATCTAATTCTTGCCCGTACATCGGGTAAAAATTGCTAGAACCATGGTATAAATACAGCCGATTATCGTCATCTAAAAAGAAAGCGGGGTCCCAAGCCCCAGCGGTGAAGGCGTGAACGGCTTCTTTCCACGTATCAGTTTCCGGTTTTGAGGCATACCAAAGCGTAAAATCCTTCGCATAGGTCGAACCTATCACCAGCAAACTATCACCCAGCGTCAAAGTCGCAGGTGCACACAATTCATCGTACACTTTATGATAAGGCTGCAAGAATCGACGCGATACGAAGTTCCATTTCAGCATGTCTGTGCTCCACCAATAACCCCATTGATTTGTCGAAAACAAGTAATATTTATCTTTAAAATAAGAAATAACTGGATCAGCAGTGGCTCGATGGCGACCTTGTTCCGAGAAATTAGGAATAGGGGTAAAACCGTAATCCAGATTCATCGGGTTGCAATAAGTCGACTGACCAGAAACGGACTGCGCTTTCGATGAAAAGTTAAAAGTCAAAATAAAAAGCAAAAATGCTGGAACAATTTTCATAGTTTTGGAGTCTTATAGGTGCCTTCACATCTGGCCATATCCATGAGCAAATTAAGTAAATTTCAAGGAATTTTTTGGGCGGTTTTATTAATCTCCTTGTGGAGTGCTAATTTAGCCTATTGGATTCAGGCGGATTTTAGCTGGTCTGACCCCTGGATTTATGTCGCTATTCTGGTTCAAATGCATTTATATACGGGATTATTCATCACCTCGCATGATGCAATTCACGGGGTGGTTTTTGCAGAAAATCCACGGTTAAATCATGCGATTGGGCGTTTTTGTACCTTACTTTTTGCCTTTAATGATTATAGCACCTTACGCTCAAAACACCACCAGCACCATGCCCATGTGAATACAGAAGATGACCCTGACGTATACCAAGGTCCTTTTCTACTCTGGTGGTTCAAATTTATTTGGGCCTATGTCACTTGGAAACAAGTACTCGCGATGGCGATTACCTACAATATTTTGAAGTTTTGGTTTCCGATGTGGAATTTGATTTTGTTTTGGGAATTACCCGCCATTTTAAGCACGCTGCAATTATTTATTTTCGGAACGTATTTGCCGCATCGCGGAGAACACGCAAAGGATAACAAACAGCAGTCCAGAAGTCAGGGGAAAAACCATCTATGGGCCTTTATTTCTTGCTACTTTTTTGGCTATCATTATGAGCACCATGCGCATCCCTATTTACCTTGGTATAAATTACCAAAAGCGAAGGACGAAAGCCTTGTCAAGACCTAGATTTTTTCTAAATTTGCAACGCACAAAATCGACATAAATAATCACCTCATGAAAGAACCTAAATACAAACGCATTTTATTGAAATTATCAGGTGAATCTCTTTCGACAGACGGAGAAGTAATTGACCCAACCATTTTAGGTCAATATGCGGCTGAAATTAAAAAGGTGCATGATTTAGGTGTGGAGGTAGCGATCGTTATTGGTGGAGGAAATATCTTTCGCGGAGCGAGTGCCGCTAAAGCGGGTATAGACCGCGTGCAAGGCGATTACATGGGCATGTTAGCGACCGTAATCAACGGGATGGCAGTTCAGGCTTCTTTAGAAAAACAAGGATTGTATACGCGCATGATGACGGCTATCAAAGTAGAAGCGGTTTGCGAACCCTTCATTCGCCGCCGTGCGATGCGCCACTTAGAAAAAGGACGTATCGTGATTTTTGGCGCTGGAACAGGTAATCCTTATTTCACTACGGATTCAACGGCTTCCCTTCGTGCGATTGAAATCGAAGCGGATGTCGTTTTAAAAGGCACACGCGTAGATGGTGTATATACCGCTGACCCAGAAAAAGATCCCACGGCGACACGTTATACGAATTTGAGCTTCACGGAAGCTATTTCGAAAGGATTAAAAATCATGGATACCACGGCATTTACCTTATGTCAGGAAAATAACGTTCCCATCATTGTATTTGACATGAATAAAGAGGGGAATTTAGCGGCCTTAGTTTCGGGTGAGGACGTAGGAACATTAATTAGCTAATTGAAAATGGAAGAAATTGAATTCTATATTGAAGCAGCTGTCGAGACCATGGACGGCGCGATCAAGCACTTAAACATTGAATTATCTAAAATCAGGGCAGGAAAAGCACATACATCTATGTTAGATGGCTTAACCATTGATTATTATGGCATGCAAACGCCTATCTCTGGTGCGGCTTCTATCACCACGCCAGATGCGCGTACGATTGCGATTAAACCTTTTGAGAAAGGCATTTTCGCCGAAATCGAAAAGTCCATCCGTAATTCCAGCCTTGGTTTAAATCCCATGAATGATGGGGAATTAATTCGCCTATCCATTCCTCCTTTAACGGAAGAGCGTCGCCGCGACCTAGTGAAGCGTGTGAAACAAGAAATCGAGGTAGCTAAAATCAATATCCGAAATGCACGTCAAGACGGAAACAACAGCATCAAAAAATTAAAAGGGGATGGCGTTTCTGAGGATGCCATTAAAGAGGCAGAAGATAAGATCCAAAAGAAAACGGATGCCTACATCACGAGAATCGATCAGGTTTTCAACGAAAAAGAAAAAGACATCATGTCAGTGTAAATGGAAAGCCTCGAATTCGAGGCTTTTTTTATGTACTCATTCCTTGTGCATAACCCGTTTCCAACATGCGGCGAATATCCATTTTCGTAAAACGCTGAATGTCGATACTTAAAGGCTGCAATGGACGAATAATTGTCAACTTCACTTCGGAACGAGACATTTTTAAATCCGCATTCAAGATTTCATTGAC
>CAMDSI010000168.1 GCA_945906915.1 Spirosoma fluviale
ACAAATGGGATTGATCGGGCTTATAGTTATGGGACTTTTGATTTCAAAACGGAGAATTTCTATTTGAAGTTCTTGATGGGAACTTTACCCTACACGATTTCGGTGCATTCGATGCAGGACGAGTTTAATTATAATGCACAATACGAAAAGCGCGGGATGATTGCCCAAAAACTCCAGCTCGATTCACTCCAAAAAAACGCCATCTTCCAAGCTTTAGAGACTAATTTATTGCCTGAAAACAAAGAGTATGCCTATAAATTCTTCTATGATAATTGTTCCACTCGAATTCGGGATATGATTGAGAAGAATGCACCGGGGAAATACACATGGACGCAGAATCCTTCACTCGAAGGTAAATCGTACCGCGATTGGATGAATAAATACCTGGCTCCTAATTCATGGGTTACGCTGGGGATGAATTTAGCTTTAGGCATTCCTTCTAATGTCAAAGCTACAGCCTATCAATCCTGTTATTTGCCTGATAATTTAGCGTCTGCTACGAATCTAGCCTCTAAATTATCAGCGAATCCTGTTAGTTTGTATGATGCGGAAATTGCGCCAGAGGCAGGTTTTGATTTTACTGGCCCTTATGTAATCTTAGGTATTCTGACGGCATTAGTCGGATTTTTTACGTTTAAAAATAAGTTTCCTTATGCAGCAGATATAGCTTTATTTTCCATTATAGGGGTTTTAGCTTGGTTTGTTTTCTTTTTAGGAACGGCTACTAATCACGAGGTTATGGCTTGGAATCCTGCATCTTTGATGCTGTTTCCTTTTAATTTTCCGCTAGTGATTTGGTTTGCTAGAAATCCTTTGAAGTGGAAAATATACCTTCAGATTATCAGCGTTTTGTGTTTTATAGGTATTGTTTGGTCAGGAATGCAATTTTGGCCAATGGTATTAGTCGGATTGCCTATATTTATCCGAGTGTGCTATTTATCCTTCATCAAAAAATAAATGCGTTACCTCTTACTTTTCATCTCCTTTTGTAGCTTTTCGCAAGAGGTCTTCAAGCCCATTAGCCCGCAGAAAGAATTTCAGCCGATAAAGATTGAGCGCAATTTAAAAGCGGATGGACATTTAGATGAATCTGAGTGGCAAAAAGCACCTTCTATTTCTTTAGATTATCAAGTGGAGCCTTTTCAAGGTAGCAAGGCCTCTTTTTCCTCGGAGGTCAAAATGCTCTATAATCATCAATTCCTGTACGTTGCGGCTATCCTGAGTGATACGATTGGAAAGAATGGCTATCGTGCGCCTAATTTAAAGAGGGATTATGTCTTTACGGAAAATGATTTGTTTGGAATTGCTATAGATGGATTTAATGATAAACGAAATGCGATTGTATTACAATCCAATGCCTATGCGGCTCAGCGCGATTTATTATCCTTTGATGATCGTCAATTTGACATTGATTGGGATGGTTTGTATCGAGTTAGAACGCATCGTTCTGATTCATCGTGGGTAGCTGAGTTTGCCATTCCTTGGCAAACATTACGTTATCCTAAGACTGATGGAACGAAAACGCAAGATTGGGGATTAAATTTATTTCGGGTAAGACGCGCAAGTAATGAATTATCAGTTTGGTCACCGCTTCCTCGTTCGATGAGTCCCTTGCGAATGGATTATGCAGGTAAATTAACAGGAATCATTCCTCCTCCACCCACTGCTACGAACATTCGTTTTATTCCCTACTTATTGCAGGTCTCTAAGAAATCAGAAGGAACTGAAATCGGTAATTCACAGCAAGCGGATTTTAAAGCGGGAGGCGAAATTAAGTGGGCAATCAGTCCTACTTCCGTCATGGATTTCACCTTTAATACAGATTTTGCGCAAGCGGATGTGGATTTACAGGTTAATAATATTTCCCGTTTCTCCGTCTTTTTCCCGGAACGACGTCAGTTTTTTTTAGAGAATGCCTCGCTGTTTTCGGCTGGTTTAGCACCAATTAATGAGATAATAGGTGGTTCTATGTATATTCAACCCTTTTTTAGTAGGACCATTGGTTTAGATGCGAACGTGAACCCGATTGCCATTACAGCTGGAACACGTTTTGTTTTTCGATCAGAAAAAAGAAATCTAGGGGGTATTTATATGCGCCAAGGGGAGGGGGATGGTGATCCGTTTACTAATTTCTTTGTAGGTCGTTATTCGGAGAATTTTGGTAAGCAAAATAGGGTAGGCGTGATAGCTACCACTAAATCGTCTCCCTCCTCCGTTCAATCTACAGGTGCCGTAGATGCCTTTATTCGATTTAATGATAAGTTCTCTTTTAGTGGTATGGGAACGTTAACACAAGATAGTCGAAATGGGGATCAAGGATTCGCGGAATATGGTCAATTTCTGTATAAAACTAATTTAGTGACTCTTTATTGGACCCAAACGATGGTTTCAGAAAAGTACAATCCGGCCATGGGTTTTATCTCTCGAAGAAATATTTTATCGAATTCACAAGGAATAGATTTTAATGTTCGAGGAAAGTGGTTGCCTAAATTTATTCGTTTTTGGCAACCGGGTGTCTACACGGAATTATACCATAGTTTAAAGACGGGTAATATAATTGAACAGCGACTTATATCAGGACCACTTTGGTTCAATTTGCAAAATGGAGGAATTTTAGGCGGTTATATTGAGGCTAGTGTTCAAAATTTAGAAGATACGTTCAGTCCGGTAGGAATTAAGATTAATCCAGGTAGTTATTCTTATTTCAGAAAAGGTTTTTTACTGTCAAGTGATCCTAGTTCAAAGTATTCTGGATCCACAGAATACGGATGGGGCGGCTATTATAATGGGCAATTACAGACTGTGGACACTAAATTCAGGATCGCTCCTATACCGCATGTAAATCTAGGTCTATCTTGGAATTGGGGCAAATTTGAGAATATGGGTGCTGATCGGGAAACGAAAGAAGTGAATTTATTGATTTTGGAGACGCGATTGGCTATTAATCCTCGCTTACAGTTAATTGGATTTTATCAGAAAAATACGACTGATAATCTGAATTCTTTAAACATGCGTTTGGCTTGGGAATACCAGCCTTTGTCCTATGTTTATTTAGTATTTAATACCCTGAATTATCAGGGAACAGATACTACCCAACAGAAGCAACAAAGTTTTTTAGCTAAATTGTCCTATCTAAAGCAATTTTAATATGAAGATCGAATTACGCAGCGATACGTTTACTTTACCTACTTCAGGAATGAGAGAGGCCATGTTTTCGGCTCCTTTGGGTGATGATGTTTTTGGAGAAGACCCGACTGTTAATGCCTTAGAGGAGAAAGTGGCAAAGCTTTTTAATATGGAAGCCGCGCTTTTCTGTGTTTCTGGAACGCAATCGAATCAGATTGCGATTTCGGTACATGTTTCTAAAGGTCAAGAAGTTATTTGCGATGAACTTTCTCATATCTATTTGTATGAGGGTGGTGGAATCATGGCGAATTCAGGTGCATCCGTGAAATTGCTGAAGGGCGATTTAGGTCGTTTATCTGTTGGCCAAATCCGTTCTGCCATCTCCCCAGATGATATTCACGCCTGCGAAAGTCGTTTGGTCTCTTTAGAAAATACGGTAAATAAAGGAGGAGGGAGTATCTATACTTCTGAAGCGCTTCAAGAAATTTCGGATTTTTGTCGCTCGGTGGATATTCCACTTCATTTAGATGGGGCACGAATATTTAATGCTTTAGCTGAAACGGGTCAAACACCGGCGCAATTCGGTGCTTGGTTTGACACTATTTCTGTTTGCTTATCGAAAGGACTAGGGGCTCCCATAGGTTCCGTGCTGTTAGGCTCTAAGGATTTTATTAAAAAAGCGCGTAGGGTTAGGAAACGTTTAGGTGGAGGATGGCGACAAGCCGGATTATTAGCGGCTGCTGGAATCTATGCATTAGATCACCAAGTAGACCGCTTAAAAGAAGATCATGCCCGAGCTCGTGTTATTGCCTCCTTGTGTGAAAAACTGCCTTGGGTGAAAGCTATTTTACCTGTCGCTACTAATATTGTCATTTTGCAATTGCAAGATGGATTGTCGTCCGTGGCTAAAGTAGCAGAATTGAAAGAAAAAGGAATTTATTGCGCTCCTTTTGGCCCATCTTATGTTCGTTTTGTGACTCATTTAGGCTTCGATGATGCGGCCCTACAAGCATTTTCTGAACGAATATCTGAGTAAAATCGCAAGCCTTACGCCTTCTATAAGAAATCAATTCTTATGCAGCGAAAGGCGTTTAAAATGTATTTGCTTCCTGGTCATTCGGTTGAATACAAAAAAAGACATGATGAAATTTGGCCTGAATTAGTCGAATTACTACATCAGGCAGGTATTCAAAACTATTCCATTTTCTTGGATGAAAGCACCCGAACTCTTTTTGCCTATTTAGAGGCACCTGATTTAGCTGCATTAGATTCTTTACCAGCTCAGGAGCTTATGAAAAAATGGTGGGCCTATATGGCCGATATTATGGAGACAAATACAGATCATTCGCCTGTTTCTATCGATTTAACACCTGTTTTTTATGTAGCCTAATGAAGAAATTACTCTTTTTACTATTGCCATTAAGTGTTTTTGCAGCAAAGCCGGATCGCACACAGGTACTGGCAAATATGCATTTGGCAAAATCTTATTTTCAAGGTATTTGGCCTGATGTGACTAAGGTAATCGTGAGCCCTGATAAGACGCGTCCCTCCAATATTTGGACTCGTTCCGTCTTTTATGAGGGAT
>CAMDSI010000169.1 GCA_945906915.1 Spirosoma fluviale
GATATGGTCTACATGGAAGCCTTGCATCAAATGGGTTTAAATGGTGGATGGCCATTAAATGTTTTTTTGATGCCAGACCAAAAGCCGTTTTACGGAGGCACCTATTTCAAGCGAGTTAATTGGATGCAGATTCTACTTTCCATTCAGGAAGCTTTTAAAAAAAACAGAGCAGAATTAGCTAAATCGGCTGATGGATTTGCTGATAGTTTATCAGAAAACCCTTCATTTTTTGCAAATACGGATTTAAACGAGGTTTCGCAGGTCATTCCCAGCGCTTTATCTAAAATAAAATCAGCTCTTGATCCCGTGTTCGGTGGCATTAATAAAGTTCCTAAATTCCCTCTTCCATCGCTGATTCACTTTTTATATACCATTCCGTCTAGCTTATCGGTAGAATTAGGTATCCCGCCATTAGCTAAAACCTGGCTAGAAAAAATGGCTCAAGGAGGTATTTATGATGCTGTTGGCGGTGGTTTTTCCCGGTATTCAGTCGATTCAGAATGGTTTTGCCCACATTTTGAGAAAATGCTGTATGACAATGCACAATTATTGTCCGCCTATACGATAGCCTATAAAAGAGAACCTAATCCACTTTATCAAGAGGTGGTGTTTGATACCATCTCATTTCTAAAAAGGGAATTATTATCTCCACGTAGACTTTATTATTCCTCACTAGATGCTGATTCAGACGGAGAAGAAGGACTTTTTTATACGTATACTTTTACAGAATTAGCCCAGTTAAAGAATGAAGAATTTTTAAAGACTTATTCCATCTCTAAGCAGGGAAATTGGGAAGATGGTCGGAATATTTTATTCAGATCCTCTCCCATTCTTAATAGTCATTTAAAGAAGGAAATGGAACATTTAAAATCCCTTAGAGATCAACGCATAAGACCTGGTACTGATACGAAAGAAATTTTAGTATGGAATGCACAATTAGTCTTAGCTTTTTTAGATGTTTACCAGGTATTTGGTCGACAAGAGGATATAGATTCAGCTATTGATTTAATGAATTCCATAGAAAAATATTTTTCCGTAGAAAACAAATGGTTTCATCAGTCTGAATTTTCTAGAGAACCTATTTTAGCGTTTTTAGATGATATGTCTGCTTTAGTTTTGGCCTATACAAAACTCTATATAATCACTGAAAAGAGCGAATATTTACATAAAGCTGATGATCTTATTCAAGTAATTACTTCTACTTATTTACATACAGAATTAGCTTTATTTCAATACCGGTCAAATCAGGCAGACTATTTAATTGCAGAGAAAGTAGAAGTAATGGATTCTGTGATGCCATCGTCGAATTCAATGCTATGTGAAGCTTTTTTATGGAATGGTATTCTACTAAATAATGCAGAATACACCATAAAGGGACGAGATATGTTAGGCCAAATCTTAGAAAGAGCCATCGCACATCCTGCTTATTTTGCTAATTGGCTTCGTATTTATTCTGATTGGATTGAACATCCTAAAGCCCTTTTAAAATATAATCCGTCGATTCATTCAAAAGAAAATTTAGATAGGCATGATTGGTGTATTGATAAGGGACAACTATTTTTTATTCCTAATAAGGAGAATTCGGACTACCTAGTCTGCGTGGGTGATTATTGCTTTGCTCCTGCGGCAACACTAGCGGAGGTAGATAAACAATTAGCGACGCTTATTTAATTCGCTCTGGATTTTCTGTAACAAATGCGCCCCAGCCTTTCTTAGTTCCTTTCATAGTGGAACTGATATTTTTATTATGAAAATGATGGCATATAGCTATTCCAAGAGCATCTGTGGCATCGTGCAGTTTACCATCTAATTTAATGTTTGCGATGATTTCTACCATCTTAGCCACCTGCTCTTTAGAAGCATTCCCATTTCCGGTTACAGATTGTTTAATCTTCTTAGGCTCATATTCAGCTATGGGAATGGATTTAGAGAAAGCTAAGGACATAACCATCCCTTGAACCCTACCTAGCTTAAGCATAGACTGTATATTTTTACCAAAAAAAGGTGACTCAATCGCAATCTCATCTGGTAAAAACTCTTCTAATATACCTAAAATACGTTCGTGTATTTTCAAGAATTTAGCCCCTTGGGTGGTGTATTTAGTTAGATTTAATACCCCATATTGCAAAACAGTCACCTTATCATTAGTAATACGCAATAGGCCGTAACCAAGAAAACGCGTCCCTGGATCAATTCCAAGGATTATTTTTTCTGATGAGGATATGCTAATTTGCGTCATTATAACTTACCATGTTTATTCACAAAATACCATCATTTATTTCCTCTATTTTTCCACGATTTACGTGGTCTAAAGAAACGGATGATGAAATTTATTTAACCTTTGATGATGGACCAACGCCTGAAATTACGGATTTTGTTCTAGAAAGCTTAGCAGAATATAATGCGAAGGCTACATTTTTTTGTATTGGAAAAAATGTGGAATCAAATCCTTCTATAATTAGCCGAATTATTTCTGGAGGCCACAGTATCGGTAATCACACGATGCATCATTATAATGCATGGAATATGGATTTTGCGTCTTACCTGAAGGATATAGAACTCTGCGATCAACTATTTCAACAAAATGGAATTCAATCTATTGGATTTCGTCCTCCTTATGGACGTATTACCCCTAAAATGTATCAACAGATTCCCAATATCATACTTTGGTCAGTTTTAACTGGTGATTATAATACCTCCTTACAGGCGTCAGATATAGTAAAATCTATAAAACCCTATTTAAAACCAGGTGCTATTGTGGTAATGCATGATAGTGTGAAAGCATATCCTCAATTAAAAAATATTTTACCAGAAATTTTGACCTATTGTTCTTCCCAAAATTTTCGCATGTCAGCCTTATGATCGATACACACGCACATTTGTATGATGCCTATTTTCAAGAAGATATGTCTGTTCATATTCAGGATATTTTAGCCTCTGGTGTATCGGAAGTTTGGCTACCTAACTGTGATGTAGCATCCTGGTCAGACTTAAAGAAATTAAGTACAGATTATCCCGATTTTGTATTACCTATGATCGGTTTACATCCTACCTATGTTAAGTCCACTTATGTTTCAGAATTAAAAGCACTTAAAGAGGAATTAGATCAAACAAAAGTACTAGCCATTGGTGAAATTGGATTAGATTATCATTGGGATACCACTTTTGCTGCAGAGCAAATAATTGCATTTAAACAACAATGCCATTGGGCATTAGATCGGAAGATATGGATCGATATTCATTGTAGAAAGGCGTATGCAGACTTAATAAAAATAATTCGTTTACCCGAATTTAAAGATTTAGGTGGTATAGTACATTGCTTTTCTGGCGATGCGAGGGAGGCTAAAATTTTAACAGACTTGGGCTTTTACCTAGGTATAGGTGGTGTAATTACCTATAAAAATACTACCCTATTTCAGGATATAGCAGACATACCATTAAACCGAATTGTTTTAGAAACAGATGCTCCCTATTTAAGTCCTGTTCCTCACAGAGGAAAACCGAATTCACCTAAATACATACCTTTAATTGCTCAAAAACTAGCTGACTTATACGAAGTATCTCTTGAGGAATTAGTGAACCAGACATCGAAAAATGCGGTGCAATTAAAAACTATCTCAGGTTATTAATTACTCCTTTCATTTGATCATCCCAATGTAGAATCGCATTTTTAAGCGTAAGGACTGATAGATTGGTAGAAGTCTTAAATTTTCCCCAGCTTCCCTGAAAGATTAATCTACCTTTTTCCATGATACCCACCGATTGACTTAATTGTAGAATATCCGTTAGATCGTGGCTAATTAGCACGCAGGGAATAGCGCGTTCAGCGACTACGGATGCTATAATTTGCGAAAACTCTAATTTTTGTTCTGTATCTAATTGACTAAATGGTTCGTCTAGCACTAAATACTCAATCGGTTGACTAATGGCCTCCAAAAGGGCTAACTTTTGACGTTCACCCCCAGACAAATGAGCCACCTTGGTATCTTTTTGTTTAATGAGATAAAATTGTTTCAGGTACTTAGTGATTACAGCCTCCTTTTGAGCATTGGGCACATACTGAAATAGCACCTCAGCATAATTATATACACTATGATGGGGCTTTAAATGAAGCGTCTGAGGCACATAACCCGCTTGTCTAAATTGTGGAATCAGTCGATCCAAACCGTCATTTAACTCTTTAGAATGAATTTTAATTGAATAGTCTGCATCATATTTTAAGCCCACTAATAGCGTGGCAATGGTACTTTTGCCAGAACCACTTTTACCTATTAATGCGTAGATTTCACCTGATTTTACCTTTATTTGAATATTGGATAAAGCAAAATGACTCGTAACTTGGTGTTTCTTTATGCCTATTGTTAACATAAAACCTATTTAAAATGATTCTGTGCGGAATTGATGTGGGAACTTCTTCCATTAAAGTTAGTATTGTTGATGCAGCAAACCAACATTTAATTTTTTCCACCTCCTATCCCGAGGTAGAAAATGAAATATCTTCCCCTGAGCCAGGTTTTGCGGAACAAAATCCAGAACATTGGTGGTATTGTGTGAAGC
>CAMDSI010000170.1 GCA_945906915.1 Spirosoma fluviale
GATTCGCAGGAGCCTAAAGACACGTTGGGCATTTTAAGTCATGTCAAATTTGGAATGTTAGGAGGGATGAATAAAATCCAGGCGAAATACCCTGATTTTAATTTAGCCACCGAAAATGATCCTGCGAAATACCGGGAATTAGTAAGCGAGGATGAGTGGGTGCTTTTGCAAGCGAATATCAGTGATCGCAATTTGCTTTTAGAGGCTAAAGCGATGTTTGAGGGAAAAATTGAGTGGTCAGATGAGAAATTGGGTTCATTATTAAATGAACATCAAGTAAATTTGCGGGAACATAAGCGCATTTCCACGCCTAAAATCAATAGAATGATTCAGTCAGCATTGAATGCAGGAGCTTTGGGAGGAAAAATAAATGGTTCAGGCGGTGGCGGATGTATGTTTGCGTATGCCCCGAATGATCCAGAAAAAGTGGTCAAAGCCATCGAAAGCGAGGGTGGAAAAGCCTACATCATAACAGTAGATAAAGGAACAACAAAAAGTATATGAAGAAGAGATTATTGATTTTAGCGGGAGGTATGGCCTCTCGTATGAAGAAAGCCTTAGCAGAAGAGAACAGTGATTTAGACCCTAAATTAGTAGCACAAGCGAATGCCGTGACTAAAGGGATGATTCAGGTGGGTAAGAATGGTAAAACTTTGATTGATTACCAATTATATAACGCGCATTTAGCCGGAATTGAAGAGGTGATGTTGCTTTTGCATCCGACGGATAACGTTTCACAACAATACTGTGAATCTTTAATGGCAAAAGACGCTACCTGGGGAATACAAATCGTTTTTGCACGTCAACAAATCCCAGCAGATCGCGAAAAGCCAGCCGGAACGGCCGATGCGGTTTACCAAGCTTTATCGCAACATGCAGATTGGCAAACGGGTCGCGTAATTGTATGTAATTCGGATAATTTATATTCGGTGAACGCGTTGAAGACGCTTTGGGCTTCTGAAGTGCCCCAAGCGTTAATCTCCTATCACCGCGATAGCTTATTGTATCCAGAAGAACGTATTTCGGCATTTGCCTTGATTCGCACGGACGCGGAGGGTTATTTAGTAGAGATTATTGAAAAGCCGACGAAGGAGCAAGCAGACGAATTAATGGCTAAACAAGGTCGCTTAGGGGTGAGCATGAATGTGTTTGTGTTTGAGGCGAGCACTTTCTTGCCGTATTTAGCTAAGACGCCTTTCCATGCGGTTCGTAACGAAAAAGAATTGCCTACGTCGGTGGTGATGTTTGGAGAAGGGGAGGGTAAAGGATTTTTCGCGATTCCATTAGCCGAAAATGTGCCTGATTTAACCTCTAAAGAGGATATTTTAGTGATGCAGAAATATTTAGAAGAAACGTATGGCGATTTTTAAAAGCTAAATGGTAAATTGTGAATGATAACCTATTCACACCATGACCTTATTAATCGTAATTGCAAGCCTTGGCCTTTTAGTACTCTTAATCACGTACTGGAAGGTCAATTCTTTTATATCCTTTTTACTCGTAAGTCTTTTTGCGGGTGTTTGTCTGGGTTTACCTTTGCCTGATATCGCGAAATCTATTCAAAAAGGTTTAGGCGACACCCTCGGTTCTTTAGTGGTGATTCTCGTTTTAGGAGCCATGTTAGGTAAACTAGTAGCCACCTCTGGGGCTGCAAAGCAGATTTCGGGAACATTAATCGATCTTTTTGGACTAAAAAATATTACCTGGGGGCTGATGCTGACAGGTTTCGTGATAGGCATTCCCTTGTTTTATAATGTGGGTTTTGTGCTGATGATTCCTCTTATTTTCTCTTTAGTTCAGCAATATAAGATACCTCCACTATTAGCAGGCGTTCCTATGATGGCCTCTTTATCCGTGGCGCATGGTTTTTTACCACCTCATCCATCTCCGGCCGCTTTAGTGGCTCAGTTTCATGCGAATATGGGGGAAACACTCATGCTCGGTATTATTGTAGCTATCCCAGCGATTATTTTGGCAGGTCCTATTTTTGCCAAAACTTTGGCCCACCTACCCATCAAACCATTGAAAGCTTTCGCCGCAGCAGAAATAGATGAATCGAATTTGCCTAGTAAATCAGCCAGCTTTGTGGCGGCTTTATTTCCTGTATTTCTATTAGTAGGAACCACCATCGCCGAAGTTCAACTACCAGAATCTGCCTTAGTTAAATTAATCGCAGATCCTGCCATGGTCATGCTAGTGGCTATTATCGTAGCCACCTATGTCTTAGGTATCAGAATGGGTAAGAAAATAGAGGATGTGATGAATGTGTATGGCGAAGCGGTGAAAGATGTGGCAATGATTTTATTGATCATTGCTGGTGCCGGAACATTAAAGGAGATATTATTAGTTTCGGGTGTCAGTAAGGAGATTGCGTCCTATTTAGGAGGATTGCCTATCCACCCCTTAGTACTAGGTTGGATGATGGCGGCGATAATTCGCGTTTGTTTGGGTTCAGCCACGATTGCGGGCTTGACAGCGGCTGGAATGATTTATCCTTTGGTTGCGTCTGGATCTGTTAATGCTAACTTAATGGTCTTAAGCATTGGAGCAGGAAGTTTAATGTTCTCCCATGTGAACGATACAGGCTTTTGGTTATTTAAAGAATATTTCAATCTCACCGTTAAAGAAACGCTGAGATCTTGGTCTTTGATGGAGACTATCGTATCGGTGGCGGGCCTGGTAGGGGTGATGATTTTGAATCAAATCCTCTAGCATTTTTGCGCGAATTAACAGTAATGGCATGCTTTCATTACTAGTTTTCAGTCTCTTATATCCACTTTATGCTGGAAATCGAAAACCTATCTTGTATAACAAAAAAAGGCAACGTCAATAGAGACGTTGCCTTTTTTGTACTTAAGATTTAACCTATTACTTTAAAGTAGCTGGCCAAGGTTTGCCTGCATTAGATTTCAATGCAACAATACCCGACTCACCGTAGGTGTTTTTCCACTCGAAGGTAACAACCGCAGGAGTAACACTCTTAACGGTCATGGAGTAAGAATCACCATACTTATCTGCTCCACTCATGGACAATTTACCACAAGCATCACTGATTCGTACGTTTCCACTTCCCCATGCATCAGGATAACACTTATCCCAAGCACCGAAGGTACCATCAGACACTGTGTAAGAGCCAGGAGAGGCAGCAACCGCAGTCAACGTAATTTTTCCTGAGTAAGTCGCTCCGCAGAAGGTCTCCAATGCATCAAAATCATAAGTACCTGCTAAATCCGAAGGACAAATTACAGATACCGGATACTGGAATGGAGAATCATAGAAAGGAGCACCCGCTACGTTGGTTGTCACGTTGTCAGAAGAGAATTTTCTTCCAAACTTATCGATTAATACCATACGGAATTCGAATGCATCACCTCCACTAATATCTGCATCTTTCAAACCTACTGCAGCGATGGCTTCAGCAGCCGTCACTTCAAAGCTTGATCTCAAGAAACGAGAACTTGTGTTCGACTTGAAATCAGACGCTTGAAGCGTCTTCACTACCACGTCATTTGCAGGGGTATATTTTAATCCTACCCCAGCAATCAAACGTCTGTGACGTACACGAACTTCTACAGACTGCAACGTCTTTCCGTCTTCTTTATCTACTGCTTCAACGGTCAGCGCAAACTTTGAGCTAGCTAAATTGAAGAAGTTAAAGGTGGTGCTCGTCCTGGTAATTGTTCTCAAGTAAGCTCCCGTGTCAAAATCTTTGTAAGGAACGGCAGGCTCCACAAAATCTCTACAAGAACTTAGAAAGATGAGCGCAGTTGCCAATATTCCGAAACTATATCTAAGCATTTTCATATTTTCTTATTTTTAAGGTTAATAAATCCAAGGTGATGCAGGATTCTTATCCCAGAACACTTGAGTTGCTAGATTCTGTTTCTGAACTGCTTTGGTATTAGTTACCATGTAGTTGTTAGGATACAAGAATGATCTAACAAATGGTCCTGTTACCGCTTCCAATCCAGGCTGCATACGACTTGGCTTACCTGTTCTTCTGTAAAGGTTATAAGCTTCCGTACCATTACCATACAATGACAACCAGTATTCTCTTGCTACCACATCTAATTTACTGTCATTAGAAGATGCAGCATCAAACTGAGCACCCACATAATTATTGTAGTTAGTAACACGACCAGTGAACGTTGCAGCTGGCTCAAATGCTGTAATTGTAGCACCTTCAGCACCAGCTACCGCAAAGGCACGAACATAGTCCATGTGCTTTTTGATACCATTTTGCAAATATGTTTTTGCAGTCCCGGTAGTTCCTAAAGTCAACGTCGCTTCAGCTAACATGAAGTCAACATAAGCAGCTAACATGATAGGGTGTATACCTGCACCTTTCATACCCAAAGCAGGGTTAGCTACAGGTGCACCAGAGCTGTTATCAAAACGACCACCAGATGGATAAACTCCATAAGCAGTACGTTTCAAACCATCGGGTGGAATACCGTCTGGATCTAAGTGATCACGACCCCAGTATCCTTTATTACCCGCAGGATTACAGTAGCAATAGTTTCCTACTAAGTATTGAGGAGGTGCGAT
>CAMDSI010000171.1 GCA_945906915.1 Spirosoma fluviale
GATTCCCTGGTTGGAATTGGCTTGTTCTTGACGCATTTGGCAAACAAAGGCATGAAAGCGTCTGAATTACGTGCGAGCTATCCGGCCTATGTGATTTCCAAAAACAAAATCGAATTATCCGCTGACCTGAACGTCGATTTAATTCTCGCGACGGTGGCAGAAAAATACAAGAAGGAGAAAGTTAACACGATTGATGGCGTGAAAATTGATTTCCCAGATCGCTGGGTTCATTTACGCAAATCGAATACGGAACCGATCATTCGAATTTACGCGGAGGCATCTTCGGAGGCTGAGGCAGATACACTTGCACAACAAATTATACAGGTGATCACTGAGATCGCTAAAGGGTAGATGGCAGAAAAAACACCGATATATTTAGACAATGCGGCGACCACTCCGGTGGATCCGGTGGTTTGGGCTGAAATGCAGCCTTATTTCGAGAATTTCACCGCAAATCCGTCGTCAATTCACTCCCACGGTCGTCAAGCGAAAGTGGCGGTAGAAAAAGCGCGCAAAACTATTGCGACTATTTTAAATGCGTCCCCTTCGGAGATTTTCTTTACTTCTGGAGGAACGGAAGCAGATAATACCGTCTTGCAATCGGCGGTTTTACACGGTGGATGTAAGGTCATTATCACCTCGCCGGTAGAGCACCACGCAGTAATACATACGGCGGAGGCTTGGGCGAAATTGGGTTTGGCAGAATTGAAATTAGTTCGCGTGAATGCAGATGGATCGATTGATTTAGTGCATTTGGAAGAGTTATTGTCCTCATCAGAAAAAGCCATTGTGAGTTTGATGCACGGGAATAATGAAATCGGTAATTTATTGGATTTACACGCGGTGGGCAATCTTTGCGAGCAATACGGTGCTTTATTTCATTCAGATACCGTCCAAACCATGGGTCACTACAAGCACGATGCGTCTGCCTTGAAAGTGCATTTTATGGTGGGTGCCGCTCACAAGTTTCACGGACCCAAGGGCGTCGGTTTCTTATATGCGAAAGCAGGATCTAAATTCAGTCCATTAATGCATGGAGGCGCACAAGAGCGCAACCAGCGCGGTGGAACGGAGAATGTATATGGGATGATTGGTATTGCCAAAGCCTTAGAAATGGCCTACGCTTCCATGGACGAACACGAAGCCTACATCAAAGGTCTGAAAGCCTATTTCATCGAAGGATTACAAAAGCAATTCCCCGGCATTTCCTTTAATGGAGCCTCTGGAGATGTAGAAAATAGTTTGTATACGGTGCTTAATGTACGTTTTCCATCGGTGGCCGATGGAGACATGCTCTTATTTCAATTAGATATTGAGAAGATTTCGGCTTCAGGTGGTAGCGCCTGTTCCAGCGGTACGTCGGTGGGATCTCATGTGTTAACGGCCTTGAATCCGACGGCAACTGGTGCGGCGGTACGTTTTTCATTTAGCAAAAATAATACCCGAACGGAGATCGATCGGGTATTAGAAGTCTTGAAAAAAATCGTAGCCTAGTAGGCGCGAGCAAAAATAACTCTGCGGCTGGAAGGTGCTCCCGTTAGGATACATTTTCCAGCTTCCTCTTTAGCATCAAGAGGAATGCAGCGAATAGTCGCCTTTGTTAAATCTTTGATTTTTTCTTCGGTCTCCGATGTGCCATCCCAATGCGCAGAAAGGAATCCACCGTCTTCGATTTTAGCCATAAACTCGTCCCAGCTATTCACTTCGAAGGTATTCGCAGCTCTGAAATCAAAGGCTTTTTGATAGATGTTGCGTTGGATGTCTTCCAAAGTGTCTATAATCACGTCTTCAATTCCTTCAAACGGCATACTCGTCTTCTCTCTCGTATCACGACGGGCTAATTCAATCGTGCCATTTTCCATATCTCTATTTCCAATGGCTAATCGAACAGGAACCCCCTTCAATTCGTATTCAGCGAATTTAAATCCAGGACTCTGGTTTTCTGTGAAATCAAATTTCACGGAAACGCCGCGCTTTTTCAAAGCCTTCACTAAAGGATTAATGCGCGCTTTGATATTTTCTAATTGCTCGTCCCCTTTGTAGATCGGTACAATCACTACTTGAATCGGAGCTAGTTTAGGAGGCAAAACTAAACCTTGATCATCCGAGTGCGCCATAATCAGGGCACCTACTAAACGGGTAGAAACACCCCAAGATGTTCCCCACACATAATCCAATTGATTCTCCTTATTAACGAATTTAACGTCGAAGGCTTTGGCGAAGTTTTGGCCCAAAAAGTGCGATGTTCCCGCCTGAAGCGCTTTCCCATCTTGCATCATGGCTTCGATGCAATAGGTTTCATCAGCTCCTGCAAAACGCTCGTTCGCCGTTTTAATACCTTTCAATACCGGCATCGCCATGAAAGTCTCTGCGAATTCCGCATATACCTCTAACATCTGCTCGGTTTCTTCAATCGCTTCTTGTTTCGTCGCGTGCGCCGTATGGCCTTCTTGCCACAAAAATTCTGCCGTGCGCAAGAATAAACGCGTACGCATTTCCCATCTGACTACGTTTGCCCATTGATTGATCAATAAAGGCAAATCACGGTAGGATTGAATCCAGTTTTTATAAGACGACCAAATCACCGTTTCCGACGTTGGTCTCACAATTAATTCTTCTTCTAATTTTGCGTCCGGATCGACGATAACTCCACCACCATTCGGATCATTTTTTAGTCGGTAGTGTGTTACTACCGCACATTCTTTGGCAAAACCCTCTACGTGTGACGCCTCCTTCGAAAGGAAAGATTTAGGGATGAAAAGGGGGAAATAGGCATTCGAGTGGCCTGTTTCTTTGAACATGTCATCTAAGGCACGTTGCATTTTCTCCCAAATGGAATAGCCATATGGTTTAATGATCATACAGCCTCTCACAGCTGAATTTTCAGCAAGATCTGCTCTCTTGACTAATTCGTTATACCACTCAGAATAATTGTCAGCGCGGCTCGGTAGGGATTTACTCATAAATATTGTTAAAATCGTAATATAGTATCCGTTTTTTCGTTTACTTTACGTTAGAAAAATGGAACGTTACAAAGATACGTTTTGTTATGCTTTTATTTGACATCATCCGCTAAAAACCATGAAAAATCAATCCTTTGCTTATTTACTGCTTGTAGGATTTGGAATCCTCACCAGTTGCGTGAATGTGACTACTAATTCATACGTCACAGATGATTTATATGATCAAGCGAATCGTAGTGTTCAGGTGGCTAAAGTTCAGGCAGCTAAAGCAGCGAAAGATAAGAAATACCTCGATTTTCAAGACTTATACGAATCTGATGTGGAAGTCATCGAAGAAGAGGATGGTTTAGCTCAACAATCGAATATTCGCATTAATCCTAATTTATATCAATCTGCCTACCAGCAAGGACTTACAGATGGTTTATTTAATAGCCCTTATGTAGGTTATGGCTATCGATATACTCCGTTTAATTATTTTAATCCGTCTTTTTCTTATTTTGGAAACCCGTTTAGGACGTTTGGAATTGGTATAGGGATATCTGCTCTTAATCCATATTCATTTTATAGCCCATTTAACGATCCTTTTAATCCGTTTTTTGATCCTTTCTACAGTCCTTTCTATCGAAATTTTAACAGTCCTTTTTATAGTCCATTCGGCTTCAACTCCTTCTATAATAACTATAATTATTATGGACCAGGAGGTAATTATACGGGATATAGTGGTCAATACCAGACGAATGACTTAAGAGAGAAGAAGAATTTTGGTCCGCGTGACGATCGTTCTAACAACCGTAATTCGGGCGGAAATTATACCAATTCGCCTCGTGGCGGAAACAATTCCTATAACACGCAGGGAAATAATTTACCTCGGGTAAATACGCAACAAAACGCCAGTTCGGGTTCAAGTGCTCAGCCTTATGTGGCTCCGCGTCGTAATTCGAATTACGAATACCGCGCGGCTCCTTCTGATGGAGGTGGTGTGCAACGTGGTAATTCGACATCAACATCTACGCCTTCCTATAGTAGTCCTAGCTCCGGCGGAGGTTCAAGTTCCGGTGGTAGCGGTGGTGGTTCTAGTCGCGGTCCTCGTTAATTTACGATCATGAAAAAAGCTCTTTTCTTATTTTTCAGCGTGTTTGCGCTGAGCGAGGCTATGGCCCAAATCTATACCTATCCAGGTTTAGCCAAGCAGTTTACCACAAGCTATTCTGTCGGGACGGCTCGCATGCAAGCTTTAGGGGGTTCTCATAGTGCCTTAGGGGCAGACTTGAGTTCCATTTCAGGTAATCCAGCCGGTTTAGGTTTTTACACGCGTTCTGAGGTGAACTTGAGCCTAGCCTATACGGGAGTTCAGACTAAATCCATGTATTTGTCTTCTGCGGATGAAGCATCCGACAGTCAGATACAAGTGCCTACTTTAGGGATGGTGATCTCTAGTAATAATTTGAGTGGAGGTGATTGGAATGGGTCTTTTGGTTTTGGTTATTCTCGACAGGCGATTTTTAT
>CAMDSI010000172.1 GCA_945906915.1 Spirosoma fluviale
TGACTCGAATACACACGCGGCAATAACATCATTTGGGTCTTATCGTATTCATACACCGGTTTCTTCGTGTACTCCACATATTTCCCGTCCTTCATCTTGTAAATAGGCGTCTCCGCACCCTCTTTATAACCCGTTACTTCCGCAGTATACACCGGGCCATAAATCAATGAACGCTCGCCATATTGCTCCCGCTTCAAATATTTCAAGAAGTTTAAGATATTGCTCGGATCGTTCTCATTAATCGGCGTATTATAGCCGGAACGAACTAGAGCGACCGTATAGGTTGAGTAACCGATGAGTAAAAAGACAAAAGAGAAAAGCGCGACATTGAGCACTTCCTTCCCTTTAGCATACGAATAACGAATCCCAAAAACGATAGCCGCTAACAATAAGATTAAGAAAACAATCGCTCCTGTCCCATACGAAAAGCCTAAGGTATTCACGAAAGTCAACTCAAATTCGAAGGCTAAACTAGGCAAGCCCGGTATAATTCCAGCATTAATAATTCCCAAAATAAATAAGGCAATTAAAATCGAAATCACACCACCGGTCAAAGTTGGCTTCTCGTAGCGTTTGAAATAATACAATAATCCTAAAGCCGGAAGCGTCACCAAATTCAATAAATGGACACCAATGGATAAACCAACCAAGTAAGCAATAAATAAGATCCAGCGATTCGATTCCGATCTATCTTCCACTAATTCCCACTTGAAGGCCGCCCAAACTACAATTGCAGTAAAAAATGACGACATCGCATAAACTTCAGCTTCCACAGCAGAGAACCAAAACGTATCCGAAAAGGTATAAATCAATGATCCTACAACGCCTGAAGCTAATAAACCAAAACGCTCATTTGCATTCATGGCATCAAAAGACTTATTGATCATCTTGCGACCAATCATTACAATCGTCCAATGCAAGAATAAAATGGTGAATGCGCTGCTTAAAACAGACATCATATTCACCCAAAATGCCACTCGCGTCACATCCCCTAAGGCAAGTAAGGAGAACATTCTGCCCAATAACAAGAACAACGGTGCTCCTGGAGGGTGCGGAACCTGTAATTTATAGGCGCAAGCAATGAACTCACCACAATCCCAAAAAGAGGCCGTAGGCTCCACCGTCAAAGTATAGGTGATCAAGGCAATAAGGAAAACTCCCCAACCCGTCCAATTATTTACTTTTTTAAAACTCCACATAGGTCAGATTAATTAAACTGTTTTAAGAAACGAACGTCATTCTCTGTGAATAAACGTAAGTCTTTGATCTGGTATTTTAACATCGTGATACGCTCGATTCCCATTCCAAAAGCAAAGCCATTGTACTTCTTTGAATCAATTCCCACATTTTCTAATACATTCGGGTCTACCATTCCGGCTCCCGCAATCTCCACCCATCCGGCTCCTTTACAAACATTACACCCATCGCCTTTACACAATAGACAAGTAATGTCCATTTCAGCACTGGGCTCGGTGAAAGGGAAATAAGAGGGGCGGAAACGCACTTTTGTATCTTTTCCAAACATCTCTTTGGCAAAATGATACAACGTATCTTTCAAATCCTTAAAGCTCACATTCTCATCTACATATAGCCCTTCCACTTGATGAAAAAGGCAATGCGCACGAGCTGAAATGGCTTCATTACGGAATACGCGACCTGGCATCACAGAACGAATCGGTGGCTTTTGGTGTTGCATCAAACGAATCTGCACATTAGACGTATGCGTACGCAATAAAACATCATCTTGAATCTCCCCGGCTCCTTTTTCAATAAAAAAAGTATCCTGCATCTCCCGCGCTGGGTGATTTGCCGGAAAATTTAAAGCGGTAAAATTATAGAAATCAGTTTCAATCTCAGGACCATCTGAAACCGAGAACCCCATGCGATTAAAAATCTCCAAAATACGAGCTCGCACTTTCGTCAAAGGGTGTAAACTCCCCTGAGAAATAGGGTTATAAAGCGTTAAATCAGACGGAACTTCAAAGTCAGCGGCATTACCTGCGAAGGATTCTTGCGCTTCAGCAAATTTAGATTCAGCCGAATTTTTCAAGCCATTTAAAGATTGGCCTACCTCCCGGCGATTTTCAGCTGCTACATTTTTTAACTCATCAAACAGCGTCGCTAAACGACTCTTACGTCCAACAAATTGATTTCTAAAAGATTCTAATTCGCCTTCATTGGAAATGACAAACGAGTCAATTTCTGCCTGAAGTGCTTTTATTTGTTCATTCATGTGGGTAATTATAAAATGCGGAAACCGATGGTTGCCTGGAAATAACTTGGTTTTTGAGAATAAGTAAATCCGCTCGGTACGGCTACCGTATTCTTTAATTCCGAGGTTGAACCTTCGTAACGTAAATCTAAAGACAAGTTCAATATATCAAAACCTATCCCGGCTTGGTAGCCAAAACTTGAACGATTGATGATGTCCTGTGAAGTTCCTGAAAAATAAGATTTAACAGCCGCATCTGGACTTGTCTCAGCAGAAATGGCATAAGAAGCCACTGGGCCTGCCATTACTCGAAGCGGGCCTAATTTAATACCCAATAGTAATGGGACATCTAGTGATTTTTGCGAAAAGCCAACAACATTCTCTTTCGTTGTTAGTGTATTTAGGACATCCACATTCACTTCTTTAGCTGTAAAATAGACCTCGGGTTGCAAGAAAATGGTTCTTCCAATTCGGGCAAATGCCCCCAATTGATATCCTGTCTTATTTTCTAAATTCGAATTTAAACTTGCCACTTTTACAGCAGAAAGATTCACTCCGCCTTTAATTCCAATTCTAAAATAATCTGCGCGCGAATGCTTTTGGGCTGAGGCAACAGAAAAGATTCCCATGAATAGGGCAATCATCATCCAAGGTTTTAAGGCGTTCATAGCTATTGTGATTAATTAACTTGTAAAATTATCCTTTTTCATCCGAAAAAAAAGAAAAAACCAAAATCAAAACGTATTTTTGACCACAAATCGTATAAACGTGGCCAAAGCTAAAACCTCCTTTTTTTGTCAATCCTGTGGACATTCCGCACCCAAATGGTTGGGGAAATGTCCCTCTTGTGGAGAATGGAATACCTTCGTGGAGGAATTAGTGGAACAGACGAGTCATCCGGCGGAAGTTTGGAAGACCAAAGGAAGTCCTAAATCAGCCGCAAAGCCTAAATTACTCAACGAAGTCAGCTTCGAAAATCAGCCTAAACTTACCTGCTCCGATCCTGAATTTAATCGGGTATTAGGCGGTGGAATTGTTCCTGGCTCTTTGGTATTAATCGGTGGAGAGCCCGGCATCGGAAAATCGACACTCTTATTACAAGTGGCTCTTTCCCTAACCCAAACACGTGTCTTGTATGTTACTGGTGAGGAATCCGAACAACAAATTAAATTAAGAGCGGATCGTTTAGCCTCCAAATCTGACTCGCTATATATCTTAACAGAGACAAATACACAAGCTATTTTCAGGCACCTTGTCGAGCTTGATCCGGAATTAATCATTGTTGACTCAATTCAAACCCTATTTTCTGATCAAATCGAATCCGGCCCAGGCTCCGTTTCACAGATTCGGGAATGTGCGCTTGAGCTCATGCGATTTGCAAAAGAAAGTGGGACACCCATCTTCTTAGTGGGTCATATTACCAAAGAAGGTTCTATCGCCGGCCCCAAAGTCTTAGAACATTTAGTAGATACCGTCTTACAATTCGAAGGGGATCGCCACATGATCTACCGTATTTTACGTACTACGAAAAACCGCTTCGGTTCCACCTCTGAATTAGGCATCTATGAAATGCTAGGCAGTGGCTTGCGACCGGTGACGAATCCATCCGAAATACTCTTATCTCAACGCGACGAACCATCTTCCGGGATCGCCATAGGTACGCTTATGGAGGGAAATCGTCCGCTTTTGGTCGAAATTCAATCTTTAGTAAGCGCGTCCTCTTATGGAAATGCCCAAAGAACGGCCAACGGTTACGATGGAAAGCGCCTCAGTATGTTGATCGCCGTTTTGGAAAAAAGAGGGGGCTATAAACTGGCAACTCAAGATGTCTTTTTAAATATCACAGGGGGAATTCGGGTCGATGACCCAGCTTTAGATTTAGCTACCTGTATGTCGCTAGTTTCTTCCTATGAAGATAAAATCCTTGACTCGTCCATCTGTTTCGCTGCCGAAGTAGGATTAGGCGGGGAATTACGTTCTGTTACACGTATCGATCAGCGTATTGCGGAAGCAGAGAAATTGGGTTTCAAGGAGATTTGGATTAGCAAATACAATCTAAAAGGCTTGAATTATAAGCCCAATAAAATTAAGGTTCGATCAGAAGCGACCTTATTAGATGTTATTCTGCACATTTGGCATCAAAAATAGAAGCCGGGTATTCCACTT
>CAMDSI010000173.1 GCA_945906915.1 Spirosoma fluviale
GTTTCTCGTCTTCATTTAATGTTTGCTGGAACCCTATTTCAGGTTCATAAAGGTTTTTAATCAGGTCATTTGGGGTAGAGCTTTTTGTCATAGGCAAGGTCTTGTTTCTCTAACATTTTTCGCAGGTTAATGAGCGCATAACGCATGCGCCCTAGTGCGGTATTAATACTTACATTGGTTAAATCGGCAATTTCTTGGAAGCTTAATTCTTCGTAATGGCGCATCACGAGTACTTCGCGCTGTTCATCAGGAAGTTTTTTTATCAAGTCCTTGATATTAACGATCAAATCTTCTTTTAATTGTTTGTCCTCTGAACTTTCTTCCGAAAATTGAAAACTATTCCAAAGAGGGGAGCCATCATCCAACACAATCTTAGGATAACGCTTCTCTTTGCGGAAGTGATCGATGGCCATATTGTGGGCAATGCGCACGATCCAAGGCAGGAATTTACCTTCTTCGTTGTATTTGCCATTTGTGATGACATCTACCGCTTTTATATAAGTCTCCTGTAAAAGGTCCTCCGCAATGTAGCGGTCCTTTACAATCAGATAAATAGTTGTATAGACTTTAGATTTACTACGATTCAGAAGCGTCTCGAACGCTTTTGAATCACCTTGGATGTATGCGGAAATTAGCGCTGCATCGTTAACGGGTATTTTGCTCATAAAAAAGTAAAATGGTTAACGTAGAGGTTTATCTCATGCAATAGGGTCTATTTGGGCGAATTGAATTGTTTTTCTTTCGCAAATTAGATAAATCTTTTTAAAAACAAAACCGTATTAATTTTTGAATAAAAAATTGTCACAAAATTTGGAAGCTCATATTAATTCTTAATTTTGGGTTCCTAAACTTTAAATAAAAAATGAAAAATCTACGTTCTATTGTGTCAGCATTGGCCCTGACTTGTTTGGCCTTTATTTCTAATGCTCAAAAAGCAGCTGATTATGCTGGTGAATATACGATGAGCGAAAATCCTTATGTGAAAGTTTTAAAGCTTGCAGAAAAGGACGGTAAATTAATTATGTCAGCTGAAGGATTTCCTGATACGGAATTAACAGCAGGTACAAAAGCGGATGCTTTCGTTTTAGGCGGAATGGGTGGCGAAATTTCGTTTACTCGTGTAGCTGGCGCTGTGACTAAATTAAAAATTGAAGCGCAAGGTCAAACTTTGGAAGGCGTGAAAGCAGGTGCAGCAGTAGTAGCATCAGCAGGCGTGTCTGAGTATGCTGCAACATTTAAAATGGCAGATAATGAGTATGTTAAAAAGATGACAGTTACCTCGAAAGATGGTAAGCTTTTAATGTCTTCAGATACGAACCCTTCAGAGGGAGCGGTTTTAACGCCGGCTTCTACACCAGATACATTTGCAACTACTATTCAAGGATATGAGGCTGAAATTACATTCGGTCGTGCAGCTGGAAAAGTGCAAACGATTAAATTATCAGTAGCTGGTGGCGCGGTAGTGCTTAATGGTACGGTAGAGTAATTGGTTCCAAAATCCGACTAACATTCAAAAAAAAGGGCTTCGTGAAAACGAAGCCCTTTTTTTATTTCAATTGCCTGCGGTAGAGCTGAATCGTATTCTCTAAACCGTAATAGAGGGCATCGCAGATCAGCGCGTGTCCTATGGAAACTTCATCTAATGGATTTACATTCGCTGCGAAGTAGGCTAAATTCTCCAGACTTAAATCGTGGCCAGCATTGATACCTAAGCCGATTTGCTGTGCTCTGAAAGCAGCTTTTCGGTAAGGAGCTACGGCTTGCGTCGGATTTGTTGGGAATTCCATCGCATAGGGTTCTGTGTATAATTCAATGCGATCAGTGCCTGTTGTGGCAGCCGCCTCGACCATTTCAAGGACAGGATCCACGAAGATGGAGGTGCGAATGCCAGCTTCCTTAAAGGGGGCAATTAATCGCTTCAATAATTCTTGGTGTTTGATGGTGTCCCAGCCGTGGTTGGAGGTGATTTGGCCTAATGCATCAGGTACTAAGGTCACCTGCTCCGGTTTTACCGCCAAAACCAATTCCACAAAAGAGGCTTCCAACGGATTTCCTTCGATGTTAAACTCAGTCGTCACCTTCTCTTTCAACGTGTACACGTCCCTGTAGCGAATGTGACGCTCATCTGGTCGTGGGTGAACCGTAATTCCTTGTGCACCAAAACGTTCGCAATCCAAAGCCACCTGGATCAGATCCGGGTTATTTCCACCCCGCGAATTACGCAAAGTGGCAATTTTATTGATATTAACGCTGAGTCTGGTCATTAGATCAGGTGGTGAGCTGCTAGGTATTCTACGATTTGAACGGCATTCGTTGCTGCACCTTTACGTAAGTTGTCTGCAACGATCCACAGATTCAAAGTATTCTTTTGGGATTCATCACGGCGAATACGACCGACAAAAACCTCGTCTTTCCCGTGTGCCGTAATCGGCATCGGATACAGGAAGTTTTTTGGATCATCTTGAACGATAATTCCCTCTTCTTTTTCTAAGATGGCACGTACCTCAGATAGATCAAAATCATTCTCGAACTCGATATTGACTGCCTCCGAGTGACCTCCGATCGTAGGAATACGAACCGTCGTCGCTGTAACGGCGATGGAATCGTCCATCATGATCTTGTTTGTCTCTAAAATCATCTTCATCTCCTCTTTCGTGTAGCCATTATCCAAGAATACATCGATGTGAGGCAAAACGTTTAAGTCGATTTTGTGTGGATATACTTTCGCATAATCCGTTTTTCCAGCGCGTTCATCAAATAATTGATCCACAGCCGCCTTGCCCGTTCCGGTTACGGATTGGTAGGTAGAAACGACCACACGCTTGATTTTATATTTTTTGTGCAAAGGATTTAACACGACTACCATTTGGATGGTCGAGCAATTCGGGTTTGCTATGATTTTATCTTCGGCGGTTAAGGTGCTCGCATTGATTTCTGGGACGACTAATTTTTTTGTCGGATCCATGCGCCAAGCAGATGAATTGTCTACTACGGTGATGCCAGCTGCGGCAAATTTAGGAGCCATTTCTAGTGAGCTGCTTCCGCCTGCAGAGAAAATGGCTACGTTTGGTTTCATCGAAATCGCAGTTTCATAACCCACCACTGTGAAGTCTTGGCCTTTAAAATGGATCTTTTTACCAATCGAACGCTCGGATGCGACCGGGATCAACTCGGTGACAGGAAAATTTCTTTCCGCTAATACTTTTAAAATTTCTCCGCCTACTAGCCCAGTGGCGCCTACAACTGCAACTTTCATTCTATTTATTTTATAAAGGATAGGTAATTCCAATTCCCACAGACCCTGTGGAACCTAATTTAATGCCCATTTGGGCCTTTGTTAATTCGTTATATCGTTTTAATGCTCTGTTAAAATGTTTATTACTAACGGTTCCGATGTAGACGTTTGCTATGGCAACTCCCCCCACCGCTGACCAGTAAAAGCCATCCGATATGCTTCCTTTACTCAAATAGGTAGAAAAAGCGAATACCGTAGAGAAGCCGGCTAACCAGTTAGAAAGTTTACGTTGACGTTTGAATTTCAAGAATTCGACACTGATTTCTGGGTCTCTGGCTTCCATTAAGGGTATTTGTAGGGCCAAAGGATGATCAATGATCTGCCTGTCATAAATAAATTTTCTACTCCATCCTCCCTGCATGTCTTCAATCGGAATTAATTTTCTTTCTTGAGCAGAAGCGCAATAGCTGAATGCAAACAAAAAGAAAAGTATGATCCTGATTTTCACTTAAAGCGGGGATTTTGGACAGCAAAATTAGGGCTTAAATCATGGAATCGAAAGGAAAATCAACGAAAATCGTATACCTGCGAGGGGCAAATGGCTAAATCTAGTGGAATATCGTGGCTTTCGACGTCCTCGATCAATTCTACTGGCTCGAATAGGCTAATGCCTATTTTCAAACAATCGGGTCTGCATAAAGCTAAATACCGATCGTAAAAGCCCTTTCCGTAGCCTACGCGATGCCCGTTTTTGTCAAAGGCTACAAGAGGTACTAAAATGACATCGAATGAAGCTGGTTCCATGATCATTCCACCGACGGGCTCTGGAATGCTCCATTCAGATATAGCGAACTCCGAGGCCAAAACCATTTCCATTGATCCACCCGTTGAAATTACCCGTGGAAAAGCAAAAGTCCCGGAAAGCTGATCTAAACTGATTTCTTTGCGGTGAGGAATGGCTTTGAAACTCGCAACGATTGACTCGGCACTAAGTAAGGGAGGTAAATAAGAAAGGATGGCGTTCTCGCACAGAGCAAATTCGTCTTCGCTCAATTGCACCCGTTGCGCCGCCACTATTTTTCGAATCTCAGCCTTCTTCATATTCAAACCTAGGTAATTGCTTTCAGAATACAAATCATC
>CAMDSI010000174.1 GCA_945906915.1 Spirosoma fluviale
ATGCAACCCTTTTTGAAACAGAGGCATCTTGCAGCAAATTAAAATCTTATGAAAAAATTCTTGTCTTTATTCACCGCCTTATTAGTCGTTTTCAGTTCATTCGCAGACCCTGCGATCGTTACCAAAAAATTCAAAGTAGCTAATTTCAAATCCATCGAATTAGGAAGTGCCTTCGATGTACACATCCACAATGGAAATGTGTACTCCGTTTCGGTTACGGGACGTGAAAAAGACATCGAAGATTTGGAAGTGAGCACATCTGCGGGTAAATTGGAAATTTCATATAATTATAAGTCAAGCTGGAACTGGGGTTGGAATAATAACCGGTCTAAAATCGTTATTAATATTACCCTTCCTCGTCTAGAAAGTGGAGAATTTGGGGGTGCTTGTAAAATAGATTTGCAAGGATTTACGAATGAAGAGGAGATGCGTTTAAGCTTTTCAGGTGCTTCGAAAGGTGTCGCAGAAGGTTTGAGAACAGATAAATTGCGTGTTGAACTAAGCGGAGCTTCGGATTTCAAGATTGTAGGTCAATCAGATTATTTGAAGGTAGAATCTTCGGGTGCGAGTCACTTGAAAGCGTTGGAATTCTTAGCGCGAAATGTGGATATAGAAGCTTCAGGAGCTAGCAGCGCTCAGGTGCAGGTTCAAAAGAGCTTGAAAGTCGATGCATCAGGTGCATCACATGTAAAATACAAAGGGAGCCCAGTTATTACGAAAGATCTTTCTGGTGCAGCCTCCTTACACCAAGTTAATTAAAGTTTTTCTCTCCTGCCTCGATGCGAATCGGTAAGGTGTTTTCTGCGGGAGGAATGGGACAAGCGAATTCTTCATTATAAGCACAATAAGGATTATACGCTAGATTAAAGTCTACCCGCAATCGATTGTTTTTTACATTTGTTAGGGGTAAATCTAAAAAACGTCCGCCTCCATAGGTTTCTGTGGGGGCGGTTTTGTCTTTAAATGGTAAAAAGAAATCACCGTCTTCATGTTGATAAAGCCGCATGGAAACAGTGAAACTACCTATTTCGCCCTTTATAACCCCGAATAAAATCAATTTCTCTGTCGTCCCATCGGTCATCTTCAATTCGACTGTTTCTGCCTTCTCTGCTTTTTCAAGAACAAATTCCACGATATAATTTTTGTTAAATGGATAGTATTTTAGGCCTTTGAAGGAAGCTTTATCTTTGATCGGGGACTCTTCTCCGTCCTTGAATGCGGCGTCTTTGTCGTTGCGAATTTTCAACACATCTGCACCTGTTTCCTCTACTGGTTTTGCCGTGGGAATACTAAAATAGGCAAGAATTGCGATGATGGGAAATAGAAAGAGAAGCCATTTATTGAATTTCATAGGAATGCGTGTAATTTTGGGTACGCAAAAATAACAATTAATTCAGATGTTTACAGGTATTGTGGAGGCGATGGGTTCGCTAGTAAGGAAGGAAGCAAAAGGAACGAATGTAGAATTTTGGTTCACATCACCTTTTACGCAGGAATTAAAGGTAGATCAATCGCTCGCGCACAATGGTGTTTGTCTGACTGTCGTAGAAATTCAGGGGGAGCAATACCGAGTAACGGCGATAGATGAAACCTTACAGAAGACGAATATGGGCGATGTTGCGATAGGCCAAAAAGTCAATCTAGAACGCTGCATGGCCGCGAATGCTCGTTTCGATGGGCATATTGTTCAAGGGCACGTCGATTTAACGGGCATTTGTACGGAAATAAAAGATCAACAAGGAAGTTGGGAATACCGATTTAGCTATCCAGCGAGTAGCGGCCACGTGACCGTAGAAAAAGGTTCGATTTGTGTGAATGGTACCAGCTTAACGGTGGTGGATTCGCAGGACGATTCTTTTACCGTTTGCATCATTCCGTATACCTACGAACATACCGTTTTTCACCAAATTAAATTAGGGGATCGCGTCAACTTAGAATTCGATATTCTAGGAAAGTATATTAAGAAATTAATGCAGCGATAGCTTTGTTCACTTTTTCAAAGCCAAAACGCTTCCAAGCAATTTCTTTTTGGTCTTGAATTTCTGCCAACCCTAAATTGCCAATACTTCCTAAATGCGTGTGGTTGATGTCCCGCGTGCTTCCGTCGAATGCACCGTCCTCGATCTTTTTACCCACGATTTGATAAGCCTCTCTGAAAGGAACTCCCTGTACCACTAATTTATTCACTTCTTCTACAGAGAATAATAGGTCGTATTTCGAATCAGCTAACAGGTTTTGCTTCACCTTCATATGGCTGACCATATAATGCGTGATTTCTAAACCATCTAAGATTTCCTCGATAGCTGGCATTAATAATTCCTTTGTTAACTGGAATTCGCGGTGATAGCCAGACGGCAAATTGCTCGTTAATAACTGCAATTGGTTAGGCAGCGCCTTCAATTTATTCGCTTTACCCCGCAATAATTCGGCTACGTCCGGATTCTTCTTGTGCGGCATGATGGAACTTCCTGTCGTTAAAGAGCTAGGAAGTTCGATGAAACCGAAGTTTTGGGAATTGTATAAACACACATCCATGGCTAATTTACTTAGCGTCGTGGCGATCTGCGCGATGGCGGTTAAGACATATAATTCGGTCTTTCCACGCGACAATTGTGCATTTATCACATTGACGTGCGGCGATTCGAAGCCTAATAATTCAGTGGTATATTTTCTGTCCAAAGGAAAGGATGATCCATATCCCGCGCCAGAACCCAATGGATTCTTGTTCGCTAAACGGAAGGCCGCCTCTAATAACTCAATATCTTCTACTAGGCTCTCCGCATAGGCACCGAACCAAAGTCCAAAAGACGAGGGCATCGCAATCTGTAAGTGCGTGTAGCCGGGCAATAAGTCGTTTTTATGTGTTTCGCTTTTAGCGATGAGTAAATCAAACAAACGCTCCACTGCATCCGCGATGTGCTGAATTTCAGCCCGCATAAATAATTTCAAATCCACTAAAACTTGATCATTTCTGGAACGTCCTGCATGGATTTTCTTGCCTTGATCGCCTAATTTTTGGGTTAATAAGTATTCGATTTGCGAGTGGACATCTTCCATTCCGTCTTCGATCGTGAAATCGCCCGCTTCGATTTTGGCATAAATAGACTTCAATTCAGCACAAAGAGGACTTAATTCATCCGCAGTTAAAAGTCCTACCTTTTCTAACATCGTGATGTGAGCCAGCGAACCCAGCACATCATAGCGCGCTAATTGCAAGTCATACACGGGGTCGTTCCCAATAGTGAATTTCTCGATTTTAGCATCTGTCGTCTGATTTTCTTTTTGCCAAAGTTTTGCCACAATCTTATTTGTTTACTTGAAGTAGTAGATTTTGATACGTTTGGATGCCTTGTCTCAACTCATCCAAGAATATAAATTCATCTGCCGTATGCGATCTCCCAGAATGTCCAGGACCGATTTTAACGGAAGGTACGGATAATAATGCTTGATCGGAAAGGGTAGGCGATCCGAATAGGGTAATGCCTATATCCTTTGCCGCCTTCACAATGGGATGCGACTCCTCCATTTTACTGGAATTTAATCGAATCGACCGCGGTGTCAGTTCTGCCTGAACGATGGTTTTCAATTCTGCCAAAACTTCTTCTAGCGAATAACATTCATTCACTCGGCAATCGATCACATAATCGCAGACATCTGGAACGACATTATGTTGTTTGCCTGCATTAATGACCGTAACGGTCGTTTTTACCGGTCCTAAAAGATCAGAAACGCGCGCAAACGAATGATTTTGAATGTTTTGGATATCTTCTAAAGCCAAATAAATCGCGTTTACTCCCTCATTTCTAGCCGCATGTCCGGCAATTCCTTTTACCTGTGCATCCACCACCAGTAAACCTTTTTCTGCAATCGCCATCGCACAATCTGTCGGTTCACCCACGATGGCATAATCGATAGGAGGTAAATCCCCCGATTTTAATAGAGCTACAATGCCACCGGTGCCAGAAATTTCCTCTTCAGCGGTAGCCGCCATGACTAGGTTAAATCCAAGATTTTCTAGCGCGTAAAAGGAGACGAAAGTTGTGATTAAACAAACTAAACTAGCTCCAGCATCATTGGATCCTAAACCGATTAATTTCCCCTCCTGCTCGGTGGCTGCTAATGGATCAAAAGTCCAAGATGCATTTGCCTTTACCGTATCGTGGTGTGAATTTAAAAGTAGGGTAGGCTTCGCTGCATCGAAATGTAAATTCGTAGCCCACACATTATTTCCTAATCGATTAGAAGGAATACCCTGCGCCGCGAAAAAGTCTGCCAAAATCTGCGCCGTTCCTTGCTCCTCCTTACTCAAAGAAGGGCAGGCTATTAGCTGGGCTAATAGATTTTTGGCTG
>CAMDSI010000175.1 GCA_945906915.1 Spirosoma fluviale
GAATTGCTCCCCGATTTACCATTTGCACTAAAAGGATATCAAGCTGATATTGATGGGGAAATCAGATATACCGGCCAAAACTACGAGGAAAGAGGCCGAACAACCTTGGCTTATCGAGGCGAAATTGTATCTGTGAATGAACAAACAGATGCGTCAATGAAATCGAATTTGCGTGCATTTTCGAAAAATAACGCTTGGTTACCCCGCACCGTAACCGGCTCTTTAGGCAATATAGATTCGTTGAAAACTAGTATTAAATCAGAAGATTGGAATGAGGTACACTTAGTTATCAAAGGCAAGCGTCTACAACATTTTGTGAACGGTATTTTGATGAGTGACGTGACGGACTTAGATCAAGTAAATGGCAAAGCCTCTGGGTGGTTAGGTGTGCAAGTACACGTGGGACCGCCCATGAAAGTAGAATTTAAAAATATGCGTATCAAAAACTTAAAATAACAATGAAATCAATCGGTAAGTATTTAATCGCTAGTGTCGTGCTGCTTAGCTTGGGGAGTTTGGGCTTCAACAGCTTATTCAAAATTGAGCCTGCTCACGTAGAGGGAGCTGATCCAAAATTGGATAAAATCCGTTTGCAGCCGGGGTTTAAAATCGAACATTTACTTAGTCCATCAGATGAAAATAGGGGGTCTTGGGTATCGATGACATTTGATGATAAAGGCAGAATGATTTGCTCAGATCAATATGGCGGTTTGTATCGCTTAACGATTCCTGCGGTAGGATCGGCAAGCGTGAAGCCACAAATTGAGAAATTAAAATTTGGCAAAGGCGTGGATACCTTAGGTATCGGAAACGCGCACGGTATGCTTTACGCATTCAACAGTTTGTATGTGATGGTTAATGCGCGCGCAACGAAACCTAGTGCTTCGGGTCGTGCCCCCGGTTCTAGCTTTACTCCTAGAGGTAGCGGTTTGTATCGCGTGCAAGATTTAGATGGGGATGATCAATTTGACAAAATCACGTTGATGAAAGAATTTGTAGGCGAAGGCGAGCACGGTCCGCACAGCATTATTTTATCCCCTGATAAAAAATCGATTTATTTAATTTCTGGGAATCATACCGATGTTCCTCCAATGGATGCCTATCGCTTGCCTAAAAATTGGCAAGAAGACAATATATTCCCGCTGATCAAAGATCCGCGTGGGCATGCAAACGATCGTTATGCCCCGGGTGGTTGGATTGCAAACATTGATCCAGAAGGAAAGAAGTGGGAATTAGTTAGTGCGGGATATCGGAACGCATTTGATATTGCCTTCAACGAAACGGGGGATTTATTCGTGTATGATGCAGATATGGAGTGGGATTTTGGCTTGCCTTGGTATCGTCCTACGCGCATTTGCCATGTAACGAGTGGTAGTGAGTATGGCTGGAGAACGGGTAATAGTAAATGGTCGACCACCTACCCAGATAACCTGCCTCCAGTGTTAAATATTGGCCAAGGGTCCCCCACAAGTTTGTTGTCTTTAAAGGATGCTAAATTCCCGGCTAAATACAAGAAATCTCTTTTGGCTTTCGACTGGACATTTGGAATCGGACACTTAATCAAATTAAAGACTTCCGGATCTACATTTTTAGCTGATCGGGAAGAGTTCTTCTCCGGTATTCCGTTGCCTTTAACCGACGGGGTTATTGGCCCAGATGGCAACTTATATTTCATGACAGGTGGACGTCGTTTAGAATCTGATTTATACCGGGTGACTTACGTGGGTACGGAGGAAACTTCAACTAAAACACTAGTGGGTGCGCCAAATCAGCTTAATGAATTACGCCGCAAAATTGAGCAATTCCATCAAGGTCCTAATCCTGCCGCGTTAGCCCTAGCCTGGCCGAATTTAAAACACCCAGATCGTTTTATTCGCTACGCGGCTCGTATGGCATTAGAGCACCAGCCTGTTGCTGAATGGAAAGATAAAGCTATGTCGGAAAAAGATCCGATTGCCGCAACGCAGGCGCTTATCGGTCTGATTCGTCAAAGCAAGCCCGAATTTAAATCAGGCATTTACGCCGCTTTATTGGCGATTGATAACAGAGCGTTCACGGAAGCTCAAACGCTAGACGTGTTGCGTGCCTATGAATTAGCGATGTTGCGTTTAGGTATGCCTGACGCATCGATGGCCTCTAAAATCATTGCAAAGTTTGATGCCAAATATCCCTCAAACCGCATGAATATGGACCGAGCATTAAGTCGCTTACTTATTCCTTTAGAGGCGCCTAAAGTCATTGAACGGACCTTAAAATTAATGGAGACAAAGGACACGGCTAGTGCAACGGCATACCGTGTGGAATCGGCCACATCCTCCGCAGATTTGATTATGCGTAACCCGCAGTACGGAACGGATATTGCTAAGATGTTAGAGAAAATTCCGCCGGCTCAACAAACCTACATGGCGACGATGTTATCCGCCGCTAAAAATAATTGGACTCCCGAATTGCACGAACGTTATTTCAAGTGGTTTAAAAATTCATTCCAATTTTCTGGCGGACGTAGTTATGTGGGATTCATTGATCGGGCGCGAAAATTAGCCTTGAAGAATGTCGCTGAAAGTAAGCGCGCTTACTACGACAAATTAGGCGGCGCAGAAATGTTATCTGCGAGTGGGAATGATGTAATGGATATCAATTACCCGAAAGGCCCCGGAAAGCAATGGAAGTTAGAGGATGCGGTGGGTTTATTAGATGCTCCGTTAACAGATCGTGATTTCCAAAACGGGAAATCGATGTATGCCGCAACCACCTGTATTCGTTGCCATGCTATAGGAAGCGAAGGCGGCGGAAATGTAGGACCAGATCTTACTAATTTAGGAACGCGATTCTCGAAAAAAGATATGTTAGAGTCCATCATTAATCCAAACAAAACCGTTTCGGATCAATATGCCGCCACACAATTTATGCTGCGCAATGGAACTTCGGTGATAGGCCGATTAACCAATCAGGATAAAATGGCCTATTACGTTTCTCAAAATCCTTATGCACCTGATCAGGTGGAAAAGATTTTGAAGAAAAATGTCATTTCAATGAAATACTCTCCTGTTTCAAGTATGTTACCCGGTTTAATTAATAGTCTAAATGCAGAAGAATTAAAGGACTTAATGGCCTATTTAATGGCGGGTGGAAGTGAGAGTAATGCTATATTTAAAAAGAAGTAAGCGCATCAAACATGTCAGATTGGACCGGTAAAATATCGAATCACAGACAATTAGGAGGCATCGAAACGTCCGTTTTAGATAATGGGGCGGGTCGAGGTGTTCGAATTGCCTGGATTGATACCGGAACAGGTTTCCGATATAAAGTGATCATTGACCGCGCCATGGACATCGCGGATGCGTTCTATAACCAACATAGCCTTGCTTGGATTAGTCATGTAGGAATTACGGCTCCTCAGCCTATGTCTACTCATGGGATTGATTGGCTACGAACTTTTGGTGGCGGCCTGCTGGCTACCTGTGGACTTGATCATGTGGGTGGCCCGGAATCTGATGAATCAGGGGAACGCGGAGTCCATGGTCAAATAGGAAATTTGCCTGCAGAAATCGTATCCATCATTCAGCCCGACTTACGGAGTGATTCGCTGGATATGTCGATTACGGGGATTATACGCCAACATACCATTTTTGGGCCCTGTCTAACGCTTAAACGCACCATTTCGGGCAAGTTAGGCGAAGCGGCTTTACAAATCCATGACGAGGTAATTAACGAAGGAAACACCGCTGCGCCGCTGATGCTTTTGTATCATTTTAATTTCGGTTGGCCATTAGTAGACGAAGGCACGGATATTATCTGGAAAGGGACGCACCGCGTCGCTTCAGATCCAAACTTATTGGGCGTTGAGAACATTAAAAAATGCCCCGAGCCGCTTGAGCTTCATCAAGGAAACGGAGAATCTGTTATTTTCATTGATCCCGAGGCTGATGCCGAGCATAAAGTTCATTGTGGACTTTGGAACAAAGAAAGAGAGCTAGGCCTACACATCACTTTTGATAAACGTGAATTGCCTTGTTTGACCAACTGGCACCATTTTGCAGAACAGGAATATGTCACAGGAATTGAACCCGGGACGAACCCGCCCATTGGCCAAAAAGCTGCGCGGGAATCAAACACATTAACTAGGTTAGCCCCTGGGGAGAAAAAAGAGATAACGTTGACGCTGAATATTTTAGCGCCTAATTTACCTAAGTCGAAAGAAGATATAGATTTTTTACATTTAATAAAATGACGACATGAGCAATAATGCAGCTAAAGCGCTGGCGCAAGGAAAAGGAATTTTACGGCTTGCGCCTACTTGGGTACCGAGGTCTTTTTGTGTACCAG
>CAMDSI010000176.1 GCA_945906915.1 Spirosoma fluviale
GTGAAATCAAACGAACAAAATCCCTGATTCGTATGTAGGTCAAAACAATTCGCCTTAATTCGATAATTTCCAGGTTTTAAAGATTGGAACGGGTAAAGAAGTGTTCCTTGTTTACTATTATTCAAATCGGGTGAAAAAAGATTGGCAATGGGGATTTTCAAGGTGTCATTTATGGTCAAATAAGCTAATTCACCTTTTGGCCCCACAAATCGAAGCGAACTGGCATCTGTTATGTTGATTTTTAAGATGGGATTAGGCGAGCAAGCTTGTGGATTTGATTCGTTTAATAAGCTTGCGGAAAGCACGGGAGGAGTGCTTTCTTTTGCTTCTGAACTGGCTTTCAACACACTTTTCATTCCTCCTCCATAGGTGTCAGCGGCGCTACGCGCAATCCATTTTAATCGAGATGCAGGTAGGTTAGCTAGATTGAATTTTCCTTTTAGTACGCTGGCAGAGTGCATTCCTTCTAGATTTCCGGGGATACGGTAATTATATTTCTCTGTTTTTGTTCCCAAAGTCTGCCTAGCTTGATCCTCCCCATAATAATATACTTGGATTTCTCCATCAATGCTGGGAGTGGTCTGTCCTTGAATTAAACCGGAGGCCAAGGTGTCTATTGTAATACTTAGTTGTTTTTGATTCCAAGGTAGAGCTTGCGAAGGATCCCCTAAAAGTGTGATATTACGGTTAATAACACCAGATTGGCTGTCGTTTTTCGATTCTTTGAACAAATCCCCTAAGCGGTAATTAGTATCATTTAGATGATTAGTTAATTGTCTATAAAATGCTTGTCCGAATAGATAATTGCTACTCTGAAAAACGGGTCTTGTCGTCGAAATAAGTGCAATGGCTCCCCCCTGATTCGACAATAGACTAATTTCTGCGCCAGACATTTGATTAGGATCATCGAAACGCCCAAACTGGCATGTAGCCGTTAAAAGGATGGGCAGATGCTGGCTGTTTTTCAGGTTTTGTAATTCGTTATTCGTGATGATTTTTTCGTCAGTCCAGGCTGATTCTGATCCATGACCCAAGAAATGAATAAAATCGGCCTCTTGGTTAAATAAGTCGAGGCTTGCCTTTTTGCCAGCAGCAGACGTATAAATTCCGTTAGCTACTTCTTGAGGAAATTGATCTAGGTAGGTTTTTTGGACCTGGAATGCTTCAGGAATCAACGTAGAGAAGTCTTCTGCATCTTGCACGTGAATATTTGCATCGCCATCATCGGCTAGCCAGGCGAACCGATAGGGCTGTTTGCGATTTTGGGACTCATAACTAATAAGTTTATTCACTACCGTATTTGCTTCTTCAAAGGATCTGGCTGGAATCCGACCGATGCCTACCGATAAGGCTTCATTTCTCGCGTCATTACCTTCGAGCCATTCTCCTTGGTTCTCTCCCAATATCCCGAAATAATCATCCGACACATAGGTCTGCAAGGGTTGTAAGGATTCCCTACTTTCATAGCTAGGCACATAATTCAATCGTTCCGAAGCCGTGGCGACTTTATTTATTCCTTTATAATCGACTGACGCATCACCAAAAAAAAGCACGTAGCGAGGTTTCTTCCATCGAATAAAATCTCGAATAGCCGTCACATCCAATTTTCCGGCAGAAAACTCATGATAAATTTCCTGAGTCGAATAGG
Source organism: Spirosoma fluviale (assembly GCA_945906915.1). GTDB lineage: Bacteria > Bacteroidota > Bacteroidia > Cytophagales > Spirosomataceae > Aquirufa > Aquirufa fluvialis_D. Next base: position 1,649 of record CAMDSI010000176.1, read on the forward strand.
TTTTTGTGCTGATTCCTTTCGACTTTTTATAGGCCGCTAAGAGTTTTGCAGCAGGAAGGATGGATGGACTAGAAATGATGAGTAAGTCAGCCGAAGCATCTGCTCGAATATTTTGATTTGGGATGATTTCCCCCGTTTTCGGATCGGATGCTTTCGATGGATTGAAAATCAACAGTTCAGTTCCGGGGGATACCTGACTTAGAGCTAGGCTCGCGGAGGGTTGGGTGATTTTTTTCCAGCTATTTCCTGCTTTTTTTAGCCAAATTTGGTGAGTAGCCTGTAAATTTTGAATCGAAATAGTGAAGGAGGAATCCGACTTATTGGCTAAAATATAATGCGGATTTTCGTTTAGGGCATTAAATTTTCGTGGATATTCGAGGTCGATATAGTCTAGGTAACCAGAGCCTGTCGTATTGGAATAAGCTAAGTTCCACGTCCAGTTTTGGTCTTTTATCTCTGGAATGACGCGCGCAGAAAAGTTTTGAAGAAAAGCTTTCTGGTCGTAGCGCCCACCCGAGGTGGCTGGAAACACCATAGGATTAATCGTATTTCCAGGAATGGAAAAATTGAAGGTTCCTGGAGCGACGGAAGAGGAGGCAAGTTTGCCCGAAAGAACGCTAGTAAGCCCCGTTTTATAATCGGCTAAAGGATATTGAATAGTCCGGTTTACATTGCCAAAAAATCCATCCCCCAGCCACTCACGTCCCGATTGTAAAAGGTTATAGGTTTCAGGTTCGTAATGAAATCGGCTTAATCCATAATCGACAGTCTGCCCGGCCGAACCAGCTGCGACCGATATTTCCGTAATTGCTTTCGGCGCGGGATCATCTAATCGGATGAAATAAAAAGTAGTGTCGCTGTAGTGGTGTTCAAATTTTTCACCGTAAAAAACAATAGTCTCTCCTTCTTTCAGAAAAGGTATAGGTTGTAAGTCAGTAGGTCGTGAAGTCGAGTTGGCTTGCGGTAATTCTCCTATTTCGTGTCCATATACACCGATTTGAATCGCTTTTTGGCCTAGTTTTGATAGCCAGGATGGGGTGATTTGGTAAAATCCGGATTGGGTGATGCCGACTTTTAGCCATCGACCGCTAGCTAAAACCGAACTTTGAGCATGCCCTGTAAAGGCTGCCAAAAGCAGGAGTAAACAAATGTTAAGAAATGTCAATCGGTAACACGTGCGCATTTTTGGCAACCAAGTAATTTCGGCCTGAATTAATTTCTTTGCAAATGTAACGTGTTCGACGAAGTTTCCCTTTGATAAAGGAAAGGTTTTTTAGTTGAAAGGCTGTACCCTCTGCTAATTCATGAACGGGAATGCCAGCTGGGGACTCTATATCAAATGTTTTCAATATATCGACTAAAGGTTGGTAGCCCGTAGAGGATGCCGCCGGATTTTTTAAATAAGCGCTTAATACTTTCACGAGTTCGGGAGGGAGCAATTCCTCATCTAAAATCGGTTCGAAAAGTACATAGAATTGTGACTTCCATTCTTGTCCGTGTGGAAGCACTTTATTCTTATGTGCTAAATAGGTTGTTAGGTGTGCGACTTCATGGATATAGGTTACTAGGAAGGCGTAAGGATTTAGGTTGTGATTAACGGTGACCTGGTGGCCTTTTATTGGACTAAATCGATAATCCCCTAGTTTAGAATCCCGGGATTTACTGACGATAAAGTTAAAAGAATAATCATGCCAAAGCTGAAAGCAGTATTCCGCTACTTTGGGAGGGAAGTGATCAAAAAAAGAATCTATCTTTTTATTCTTCATCTTGATAATAGGCATAAAAAAAGTCCATCGCATGCGATGGACTTTTTTCTGATCGTTGTGCTAAAATTATTTAGCAGCAGCAGTGTCAGCAGCAGCAGTGTCAGCAGCAGCAGAATCAGCTGGTGCAGCAGCAGCAGCAGAATCAACAGTTGCAGAATCAGCAGAAGCTTCTGCTTTCTTCTCACCACAAGATGCTAAAGTTACCATTGCAGCAACGAAAGCTAGAGCGAATACTTTTTTCATTTCTTATTTTGTTTAAGGTTTGAGTCACAAATCTACGGCATTATTTTATAAGTACAAATAAATGCAAATAATTTTTTAAGATTTTTTTAAGGAATGAGGTAATAATTATAAAAATGTGCCCATACGATGCATATTTGACTTAAGAATCCTTAAGAATTAAGGCTTAGCCAAACAGCTAAATTAGATAAGTCCTATTTTATTAAATCTTTGAAGCGATCGTAGAATCCACTTGACTTAAAGGTGAAAGTCTTGTGTAAGATATAATTAGAGACAAAGCTATATCCCATTCCATGGAAGGTGGTCCCGATTTGGGTAATATTCAATTTCTTAACAGAATAGGGAATGTGTAAATAGAAATCTGGGTAGCGGGCGTGAATGAATTCGTATGGAATGGTGCTGAAAATCCAGGTGATTCCACCCGAAAAGCTAGCTACTAAGACGTATTTGAACATCTCGCGTCTGGTTTGCTGGCTTTGGCGAGCATTAAATGCGAAAAGTTTTGTCAAGAAAAATCCGACTACTAAGGCGATAAAATAGGCTGGAAGGATAGAGTCTTCGTAGGATACGCGGAACCAATCTTTAATTAATCCACCGGCTAAAAGTTGAACACAAGCCCCTAATCCTGCCACCACAAAGTAGGCGAATAAGTCTTT
>CAMDSI010000177.1 GCA_945906915.1 Spirosoma fluviale
CGGGACTTAAATAATTTTGGAATAAGGCTTCTGCCCCTTTTGCCCCGTAGATGGGAACGATGTGAAGGCCGCCAAAACCTGCTTTTTTAAAATTCTCTAAATTATACGTTATTCCCTTTTCTGTTACCGCACTCCCCGGCCACCACCAATAAGCCCAGGGTTTAGCGGTAGAAAAAACAGCAGGATCATCGGATGACCCTGCTGTCGCTATCAATCTAGAGGTAAATAACAGAAGGAATAAAAAGAATCTTTTCATACCTCGAATTACGTATTTTTAAACAAAACGGCCTAACAAATTCTCTAAGTATTCTTGCTTACCAGAGATCTGTGCAGGCTCCCCTACTTCGATCGCAATTTTATATAAATCTTCTAATTTCAATTTTCCAGCGGTATAATCAGCTCCTTTACCAGAGTTGAAAGTAGCATAACGCTCCGCTTTCAAACGATCCATTTCACCATGTTTCGACATTTTCTCTGCGATCAATAAAGAACGAGCGATGGTATCCATTCCGCCAATATGCGAATAGAATAAATCAGCCATATCAGTCGAATTACGACGACGTTTCGCGTCAAAGTTAATTCCACCACCAGCTAATCCACCTTGCTTTAAAATAATGGCCATTGCCTCCGCCCATTCGTAAATGTCCGTCGGGAACTGATCTGTATCCCAACCATTTTGGGTATCACCACGATTCGCATCAATCGACGCAAGCATTCCTGCATCAGACGCCACTTGGCACTCATGCGCAAACGTATGTCCAGCTAAAGTGGCATGATTAACTTCTAGGTTTAGGCCAAATTCCGACAATAAATCAAACTCGCGTAAGAACCCAATCACCGTAGCCGCATCATAATCGTACTGGTGCTTGGTAGGCTCACAAGGCTTAGGTTCGATGAAGAATTTACCTTTGAAACCATTACGACGTGCATATTCTACACAGGTATGTAACATGCGCGCGAAATTTTCGCGCTCTAATTTCATATTCGTATTCAACAAACTCATATAACCTTCACGACCTCCCCAGAACACATAACCGCCTCCACCTAAAGTGATTGTTGCATCGATGGCGCCTTTTAATTGAGCACCTGCGTGAGCAACTACCTCAAAATTAGGATTCGTAGACGCCCCGTTCATGTAGCGTTCGTTCGAGAACAAGTTGGCTGTTCCCCACAAAAGTTTCACACCGCTTTCGGCTTGTTTTTTGGCAAAAATATCCGTGATAAATTTCACACGATCTCCAAATTCCTTCGGATCATTATGCCCATCAATCGCATCTACATCGTGGAAGCAATAATAAGGAGCTCCTATTTTAGTAATGAATTCAAATGCCGCATCTGCTTTATCAGCTGCACGCTGACGTGCATCACTAGCGACATTCCAAGGATAATGTTGCGTTCCTGGACCAAAAGGATCCGATCCGTCACCGCAAAAAGAATGCCAATAGGCAATCGCAAAGCGAAGGTGCTCCTTCATGCTTTTCCCAGCAACAATACGATTCTCGTCGTAATAACGAAACGCTAATGGATTGTCTGACTCTGCACCTTCAAACTTGATTTGACCAATGCCTTTGAAATATTCTTTTTGACCAATGATTACGCTCATACGATATACTGCTTTATTTTTTGAATGTCTCAAAACTACATAATCTGCCTGGTATATACAAATATAATTTAGCACAGATTAGCACAGCTCCGGAATTCGGTAAAAATTCCTATTTTGCATAAAATAACCTTTTCAACATGTTAAAAAATCTACTAAAGCTTATCGTGCTGACAATCATTTTGTTGCCAGCAAAAGCACAAACGTCCTTTAATGCAAACAACCGATTCGAACAATTAGAATCTACTTTGCCTACGCCTAATTCCTACAGAACCGCTAGTGGTTCTCCAGGCAAGGATTATTGGCAACAACGTGCAGATTATGACATCAAAGTGGAACTAGATGATATTAATCGCAAAATTATCGGATCAGAAACCATCACGTATTACAATAATTCACCTGACGAATTATCGTACCTATGGATTCAATTAGACCAAAATGTGTTTGAAAAAAATGCCCCTGGAAATGCATCAAAGACAGGTGAAATTAGAAATTCTATTAATGCTGGTGCTTTCCAAGAATTAACCAATCCAAAAGATTATGGCCATAAAATCACGGCCGTAAAAGATGCAAAAGGGAATGCTTTACGTCACACCATCAATCAAACCATGATGCGAATCGACCTTCCTAGCCCTTTGAAATCAGGGGCAGCGATGAGTTTTAGTATTGATTGGAATTATTTGATTACCGCATATGATGGTCGCTCTGGTTTTGAAATCATAGGCAAGGACAATATTGCAAATTATTTTTTGGGGCATTGGTTCCCTCGTTTAGCTGTTTACAATGATGTAAATGGCTGGCAACACAAACAATTTTTAGGCCAAGGCGAGTTTACCTTAAACTTTGGAAATTATAAAGTAGCAGTTACGGCTCCTAATGATATCGTTGTAGGTGCTGGTGGTGAATTATTGAACCCAAATCAAGTTTTGACTGCTACGCAATTAAAACGTTGGGAGCAGGCAAAAACGGCGACTCGTCCAGTGGAAATTGTAACACAAGATGAAGCCATTAAAGCAGAAAAGAGTGTTCCCACAGGAAAGAAAACCTGGGTATATAAAGCAGATAATGTGCGTGACTTTGCTTTCACGGCGTCCCGTAAATTCATTTGGGATGCGATGCAAGTAGAAGTTGAAGGTAAAAAAGTGTGGGCAATGTCCTATTATTCGAAGGAAGGTAATCCACTTTGGGGTAAATATTCTACCATGGTGGTAGCGCATACGCTTCGTTCTTACTCGAAAAGAACCATCGCATACCCCTATCCAGTTGCTATTTCTTGTCTCTCAAGCCCTGGCGGCGGAATGGAATATCCAATGATATCCTTCAATGGCGGTCGTCCGGAAGCAGATGGAACTTACACGGAGAACGTGAAAAACGGGATGATTGGTGTCATTATCCACGAGGTAGGTCACAACTTCTTCCCCATGATTGTTAACTCAGATGAGCGTCAATGGTCCTGGATGGATGAAGGCTTGAACACTTTCTGCCAATTCATTGCGGAAAAAGAGTGGGATCGTAATTTCCCGGCTCCTCGTGGCGAACCCCAATCCATCGTTCCCTACATGCGTTTAGATGCGAAAAACCAGGTGCCTATCATGACTAATTCAGAGAATATCATGGATTTTGGGAATAATGCCTATGCCAAACCAGCTACGGCCTTAAACATCCTGCGCGAAACCATAATGGGTCGTGAATTATTCGACTATGCATTTAAAGAATATGCACGCCGTTGGGCATTCAAGCAACCTTATCCAGCTGACTTCTTCCGTACGTTGGAAGATGCGTCAGGCGTGGATTTAGATTGGTTCTGGAGAGGTTGGTTCTATGGAACAGAGCCGGTGAATCAATCCATTGAGACCGTAGAATGGTTTGGAATTGATACACAGGATCCGGCCATTAAAAAAGCAAGTGATAAAGCTATAGCAGAGGTGAAAGGCAAAACAATGTCGGCTATTCGCAATAAAACGGATATCAAGCGCACTTTTGTAGAGGAAAATCCAGATTTAACGGACTTCTACAACACCTACGATCGATTCGCACCTACCGAGGCGGACAAGAAAAAATACCAAGACTACCTGGCTTCCTTGAATGAGGACGAGAAAAAATTGGTTTCAGAAAGCAAAAACTTTTACGTGGTGAACTTCAAGAATAAAGGTGGTTTACCGATGCCAGTCATTGTTCGTTTGAATTACGAAGATGGTTCTGAAGAGGTATTACGCTTCCCTGCGGAGGTTTGGCGTTTGAACGATGTGACGGCCAAGAAAATCATTCCTACCTCGAAGAAAGTAGTGAAATGGACATTAGATCCATTCTACGAAATTGCTGATATTGATACGGAAGACAATGCTTTTCCTCGTGAGCCAGCCCAACCTACGAAGGTTCAATTGTTTAAGATGCAAGGTCGTACCTATAGCGGAGGGCCTAACCCGATGCAAGAAGCGAAGAACGCAAAAGAGAAAGCTGGAGCAGTTACTGGATCTAAAAATTAAATTTTAAAGCCCCGATTACTCGGGGCTTTTTTTATACGAAAAATAATTTCAGTGAGGCAATAATAAGCACCAAAGCCAAAATCCATTTCACCTTCACATTCGAAGCAATCGCTGCTCCCCAACGTGCCCCTAAAAAACCGCCCACTAAGGAGGCCGCTAACCAATACATCATTTGAGACTGATCCATCGGAATCCAGGTTTT
>CAMDSI010000178.1 GCA_945906915.1 Spirosoma fluviale
GCCGGAGAAAGACCGATTTCTTTAGATAATTGGGCGTTTGTGATCTTCGCATTTTGCTGTAAAATCTCTAGCAATTTGTGGTCAGTTAGGTCTAGTTTGTTGATGCTCATATTTTTTTCGAAAGCATAAATTTAGAGAATTATTTCACTAAAATTTTATTTCTACTTGCATAATTCAAAGGGAGGCCGTATTTTTGCATCCACAAAACGCGAAAGTAGCTCAGCTGGTAGAGCGCGACCTTGCCAAGGTCGAGGTCGCGGGTTCGAACCCCGTCTTTCGCTCAAAACGAAAAAGCACCGTTGGTGCTTTTAGTTTTATCAGGACGCTTGGGTGGTGGAACTGGTAGACACGCGGGACTTAAAATCCCGTGAGCCGTAACGCTCGTGTGGGTTCGATTCCCATCCCAAGTACAATTCAAGCGTCTGAAAAAGCCTTCCCGAGGGAAGGCTTTTTTGTTTTACCACTACAGTCTCTATCTACAGTCTCTAAAGGATATCAAATTGCATTTTTTTGCGTAACTTCCCATTAACTAATTGTTCTAATTTAAAATAAAGTGATTCCTGCGATTTGCTTACTAGGGTTCTTGGGATCCTTTCTGCTTTTATACTTTGCAGGAAGAGTAAATCCGGCTAATCGCTATTTAGCTTGTCACTTCTTTTTAAATTCGCTTTTTGGAATGGCTTATTGGGCTATTATTATTTCAGATTCTGATACACTAAGAGCCATTTTCGCCATTCATTACTTCCCGTTCTATTTGCTGAATACACCCTTCTTGTACTTTTATGTCCGCGCACTTTTGACAGATAAAATTCAAATCAAAGGATGGGATTACCTCATTTTTCTACCATTTATTGTTGTATTGATTAATTTTATCCCATATAGTTTGTTGCCTTGGCAGCAGAAATTAGATTTTGCTTATCAATTTCATCAAAATGTCAATTACCTTAACCGAATTGAATTCCCCCTTTTAACTCTTACTGAATACGTCTTATTTAGAGCTGTTTTCTCGCTATTATTCGTTGCGATGGCGGCTTCAATTCTTCGGGAATCAATACGTAAAAAGGTTTTAGATTCTTCTCATTCCTTACTAATTTGGTTGACTATTTGTCTTGCCACGGCTGCGATTATTAATTTGTTCATGATCACAAAAAGTATTCAATCGCTACTAAACCATAATTTATTTTTAGTTCAATTTGAATCTGGGCAAGGTCGAATCGGGATAACTTTAGTTATGTCAGCTTTAATCATTTCCATCTTCTTTTTCCCAAAGATCTTGTATGGCATGAACTTAACCACAGGGACTGTTTCTTTGTCAAATGTGATGGAATTAAATAAAACGATGTCTTCTAAGAGCACGGATATTTCAATCACAAGACTAGCGCAAATTGATCGACTAATAAAAAACTATTTACCAGCAAAACGATATCTGACTCCGGGCTTCTCTTTGGCGGATTTAGTAAAAGATATAGATGTTCCCTTGCATGTACTCTCCATTTATTTTAATAATTACAAAGGCACGACCTTTGTAGTCTGGAAAAACCAGCTTCGCATCGAAGAAGCGATTCAACTCATGCAATCAGGAAAAGCAGATGCGCATACACTAGAAAGTGTGGGTGAAGCCTGTGGCTATAAATCACGCTCAAATTTTATTCAAGCCTTCAAGTCGCAAACCGGGGAATCTCCCTCGGCCTATCTAAAGAGAATAGGATAGATAGAATAATATCGTACCTTACAAATACCTTTCTGTTATAACCATAAAACGTGCTTCCAGCCATTTGCCTTTTCGGTTTTTTGGGTGCTTTTCTGTTACTAAGATTTGCAGATAAAGTGAATTTGGCGAATCGATATTTAGCTTATCATTTCATGCTAAATAGTCTTTTTGGAATAGCACATTGGGCTTCTGCTGTGTCAGATTCAGCAAATTTGCGCGCCCTATTCCTAATACATTATTTCCCCTTTTTTCTCTTGAATACGCCCTTTCTATATTTTTATGTTCGATCCATATTTACAGATAGGAAACGCATACGGACATGGGATTACCTTCATTTTTTGCCATTTTTCATCATTCTATTGAATGTAATCCCGTATTCATTTCAAAATTGGGGCATTAAACTAGATTTTGCCGAAAAGTTTCATAGGGATTCCCTTATGATTTATCAGGTTTATTTTCCTATTATATCCTTCACCATTTATTTTATTTTTCGATCGGTTCTTTCCTTAGCCTACGTTATAGCAGGAGGTAATATCTTGTGGAAAGCAATGGTGGCCGGGAAATTAAAATCGGTTAAAGAATTAGAAAAATGGCTCATCATTTGCCTTAGTTTAGCAGCTTTATTTAATTTGACCTTGCTTATTTTCGTTATGATTTCGATGAATTCAAATAACGGAATGCTGGTTTTTGATGTACAAGGAACAGGACGCTCAGTCGCTACCGTCATTATGGCCGTATTAACGGGGTCTATTTATTTTTTCCCAAAAATCCTCTATGGCCTTCAAACTCAATCCGGCAATTCGTTAACGGATGTAATTACGTTAAATATAAAAATCAGCAAGGCCTCTAAAGCCCCAGAATTCTCTAAGTCAAGATTAAAATTGGTGGCAATTGCGATTCAAAATTGTCTGCCTAAAAAGCATTATTTGGAGCCCGGATTTTGTTTATCTGACTTAGTTAAGGAGGTGGGTATGCCGGAGCATTTATTGACCTATTATTTCAATAATTACAAAGGGATAACTTTTCTAAAGTGGAAAAATCAGCTTCGGATTGAAGAAGCAATAGACTTACTTAATGCGGGAAAAGCCGAAACAAATACCTTAGAAAGTGTAGGTAAAGCCTGTGGCTATAAGTCGCGCTCTAATTTCATTGATTCCTTTAAAAGCCAAACCGGGGAGTCGCCTTCGGCCTTTCTGAATGGTAATGTAAGTCAAGCATCCATCTACAACAGAGCACTGACATCTGCTGAAGTTACTGCTAATTTTAATGTTAATAGAGTAAAGTTTGGGCTCTAGCTCCTTGCTGTAAGTACCCTCTCCCCCTTTGCCCTGGCTGAGGGGTTTTTGCGTTTAGCTAAAATGGCATATTTGTTTCTATTCACGGAATCGAAACAAGTCAAATGTCCTAATAATTTAAATACAAACTACTTTGATTTAATATTGATTTTGAAGACTAAATACTGTTCTATGAAATCAATTTTTACCCTCCTCATTGCCCTATTTTTTGTTTCGTCCCTTAGTGCTCAAACTTGGAATTTCGAAGCTGGCAATAACATCACCCGTTATGTGTTTACAAATTCGGCTGGCAACAATCCAGATTTTTTGAAGTCTAGTTCTGGACTACACTTAGCTCTTTCTCGCGAGAATAAAATTTCGAAAGCATTTGTTTACGATTTGGGTTTGGCCTATAATCAATACAATAATGTGGGTGATGTGCAGAATATCCCTTTTTCTTATCAAGCTGATTTTATGGGTTTGACTGGAGGCATTGGGCCATCTATTACGAGTCGTAAAGGTTTAACTCTTTCTGCCAAAGCCTCAGCAGCCGTCCAAACCCTCATCAATGGCACCCAGTTTTTGCAAAATCGCTACATTGATTTAGCTGGGGATAATCAATTCACCGGTTTGAAAGTTTCCGTGGGTTATACGCTGGCGATTACTAAAAAAGTAAACGATCAGATATCAGTTTATACTAGCTTTCAGCATTTAGACACGAACACTTTTGGGAGTTCTACACTGAATTTTATTCCATCGACCTTTAGTTTTGGCCTTAAAATAGCCACGAAATAATCCCTCATTCATCTGTTCTATTATCATGAAAAAATTACTACTCATTGTTCTTCTATTTATTTCAGTTGTAGCGAATGCTCAAAAGGGGATCTCCTACCAAGCGGTCATTTTAGACCCAGCAAAAATTGAAATCCCCGGTCAAGATATTTCTGGCCAACCTTTTGTTAATGGAAACGTTAACGTTAAGTTCGTCATTCTTTCAGGCACGACTTCTCAGTTTGAGGAGGTACAGCAAACCAAAACGGATGCGTACGGTCTAGTTAATTTGACCATCGGATCTGTAGCAAGCACGGCATTTAATGCTCTAACTTGGGATGCGAACCAGAAATCAATGCAAGTATTTGTTAGCTTTAATAATGGAGCATCCTACACAAAGGTTTCTGATCAGAAATTAACGTATTCTCCCTATGCTCTATTTACAGAAACTGCTGGTAAATTAGGGAGTACTTTGGAAAT
>CAMDSI010000179.1 GCA_945906915.1 Spirosoma fluviale
ATAGTTATCCCCGTTAGTTTCGCCGCCCTATTGGCTGTTTCTGGGTCTAATTCGAGGCCCGTAATGTTCCACCCTTTATCTTTAGCCGCGGCGAGAAAATGTCCGTTACCGCAACCTACGTCGAGCAATTCTCTAGTCCCCTTTTTCTCTGGCTCAATCCAATTTGTTTTCGATTTTAGCGTAATGCGGCGAATAGCGTGGTAGAGTTTATTGACAATACCTTCGCTAGTATCACTGTGTGAAATATAGGCGCTCGCTTGATAGTAAGGACTCGCCTCGTTCGCTGCCGGACGCGGGTTAGTATAGATTAATTGACAAGAATCACACGTGACGATGTGGAACATTTCGTTCGATACCGTATAATCCTTCGCCTTCAATTTTAAGGTGGAATGTGGTGATCCGCAAACGGGACAGTTTTGTATATTTTCCATTAGCGTCCCATGAATAAAAGTAAGATAGAAACATCAGATGCTGACACCCCGGAGATGCGGCTCGCCTGTCCGATAGTCTGTGGTAATATGGCTTTCAATTTGATGCGGGATTCTGTTGATAGCGTTTTAATTCTATCGTAATCAAAATTCGCAGGAATCGACAAGTCTTCCATCGATTTCATTTTGTCTACCATTAAGCGCTCCTTCTCAATATAGCTTTCATACTTCACTAAGATTTCTACCTGTTCGCGCACCTCTTGAGAATAGTTTCTAACAAGGGGTTCCACGCTAGGGTGTGTGGAGATCCGATCAAATGATAAATCCGATCGTCTTAATAAATTCATGATGGGCGCCCCCTCTTTCAAGGTCGCGCTTCCCTCCTGCTCTAGCCATTCGTTAACTTCGCTTGGCTTTACTTTCGTGTTTTTTATTTCATTTGTCAAAGCCGCTACTTGTGCCTTCTTCTCTTGAAACTTATTCCAACGTTTTTCTGTTGCCAAACCCAACTGATATCCTTTCGCCGTTAGCCTTTCATCCGCATTGTCTTGTCTGAGCAGCGTTCTAAATTCTGCTCTGGAGGTGAACATGCGGTAGGGCTCGTCGGTTCCTTTATTAATTAAATCGTCGATCAATACACCGATGTAAGCATCCGAACGTGACAAGGTAAACGGATCTAATTCGTGTGTTTTTAGGTGGGCATTAATTCCAGCCATTAATCCCTGACAAGCCGCCTCTTCGTAACCGGTAGTTCCGTTGATTTGGCCGGCAAAGAATAAGCCGCTCACGCGCTTCGTTTCTAAAGTTGAAGTCAGCTGAGTAGGTGGAAAATAATCGTATTCGATCGCATAACCCGGACGGAACATTTTTGCCTTTTCAAATCCTGGAATTAAACGAATGGCTTCAAATTGTATGTCTTCCGGCAAGGAAGTAGAGAACCCATTCACGTAAATTTCTACCGTGCTCCAGCCTTCTGGTTCCACAAAAATTTGGTGTGAATCCTTGTCTGCAAAGCGGTTGATTTTGTCTTCTACGGATGGACAATAACGAGGGCCTAAACCTTTAATTCTTCCGGCAAACATCGGTGAGCGATCAAAGCCTTTACGTAATACTTCGTGTACTTTCGTGTTCGTGTGCGTGATCCAGCAAGAGCGCTGTTCGGTCAAGGGGGTTTCCGTTAGGTAAGAAAAAGAGCTCGGATTTTCATCCCCCTTTTGTTCTTCCATCGATGCGAAGTCTAGGCTTCTTCCGTCGACACGCGGGGGCGTTCCTGTCTTCATTCGACCCGATTCGAAACCGAGACCAATGAGTTGTTCCGTTAAACCGATGGCCATTGGTTCGGCCATTCTTCCTCCACCAAAATTCTTCTCCCCTATATGGATCAATCCGTTTAAGAAAGTTCCATTCGTTAGTACGACTGTGCGCGCTGTGAATGTCATTCCCATGCGAGTGATGACTCCTTTTATTTCGCCTTTTTCTACGATTAATTGTTGAACTGAATCTTGCCAAAAATCGACATTCAAATTCCCCTCCAATGCATTTCTCCACTCTTCCGCGAATCGCATTCGATCGGATTGACAGCGGGGTGACCACATCGCTGGGCCTTTGGAACGATTCAACATTCTGAATTGAATCATCGTCTTATCTGAGATGATTCCTGACATTCCACCTAATGCATCAATTTCTCTTACGATTTGACCTTTTGCCACGCCCCCCATCGCTGGGTTGCAGGACATTTGGGCAATCGTCTGCATATTCATGGTGATTAGCATAACGCGCGAACCCATCTGCGCTGCCGCATAAGCCGCTTCGCATCCTGCGTGTCCCGCACCCACCACAATTACATCGTATGAATTTAGCATAGCTATGAATGTTTCACGTGAAACACTTTAGTATTGTTTAATGTAAAAATCTTCCTTCTCGGTCATTGTTGCTTTGTCCTCTTTCTTCTTGTCCTTATAACCCAGTAGGTGTAATAAGCCGTGTACCATAACGCGCTTTAGTTCTGTTTCTTTCGTCCCTAGCGTATCGCCATTTTCTTTTACTCGATCGATCGAAATAAAGATATCTCCTTCAATCCTTTTAGGGTCTTCGGAATTATCAAAAGTGACGATATCGGTTAGCGTATCGTGGTTCAAATATTCCTGGTTAATCTGTAATAAATAATCGTCAGAACAGAACACATAGGTCAACTCGAGGATACGCTTTCCCTCTTGTTTCGCTACTTCGTTTAACCAAGCTTTATGTTTTAACTTCTCTTTTAAGGAGAATGTTATGTCTTCTGTACAAAAATGAACCATGTGCGCGCTATTAAACCGCGAATTTACGAAAAAGCATCCTCGAAATGCTCAATTTTAAAGGCCTGTGGATAAAAATTCACAGAAATGCTGTCAAAACGGATCTCTTGCCGCCATTTATGCTGGTATTGATAAGCGCAGGCGGCCCTGTTTAGCAGGCGAATTTTGTTTTGTGTAATCTTTTGTTCGGGATGTCCGTGGGTATTTCTACGCAAAGATTTGACCTCGAAGAAGACGAGAAGATCTCCTTTTCTTGCCACGATGTCAATCTCCGCTCGTTTGTATCGGTAGTTTCGCGCCTCGATGGTATAGGCGTTTTTAATCAAATAATCGACACTTATTTGTTCTCCTAATTTTCCCTGTATTATATGTTTTGCCATTATTGTATCTTTGTTTTAGGAAAGGTAGTCTCTCAGATTTGCAGATGCTATCAGCCTATTGATAATGAATGATGCAGAATAAAGAAGTCCAATTTGTTGATTTAAAACTGATAGAATACAAGTCTGCTTGGGATCTCCAGGAGACTTTGTTAAATCGCATAGCGACGGTTAAATTAGCGAATCGTGGACTAGAAGATTCCTCGAAAAGCAGTACCACTAATTACCTTTTGTTCTGCGAGCACCCCCACGTATATACCCTAGGAAAGAGCGGAGACGAATCACATTTACTGTTACAAGAATCGTTTTTGTCTACCATAGGCGCTACCTATTTTAAGACAAATCGCGGTGGAGATATTACTTACCATGGACCCGGGCAATTAGTGGGCTACCCTATTTTAGACTTAGAGAATTTCTACACAGACATTCATTTATATCTACGGATGTTAGAAGAGGCGATCATCAAGACTTGCGAAGGTTTTGGCTTAATAGCTGGGCGCATTGAAGGGCTGACGGGCGTATGGATTGACCCTTCTTCTGATAAAGCGCGTAAGATCTGTGCATTAGGCGTAAAAGCATCTCGTTGGATTAGTATGCACGGCTTTGCATTGAATGTAAATACGGATTTAACGTACTTCACACATATCGTTCCTTGCGGAATAGCCACTCTTGGAGTAACTTCATTACAACAGGAATTGGGCCGAGAAATGGACTTACAAGCGGTGTCTGACATTGTAAAGAGCCACCTGGTTGACCTATTTAAAATGGAATTAGTGAATGTTTCACGTGAAACATTGAATGCATAAAGAATATTGTGTTCCACGTGGAACAAGTGCCAAATCAAAGAAATGGATACATTAAAAAACTTCAAGAACACGCTATTCATAGACATCGAAACTTCGTCCGGAGTATCCGATTTTTCCCTTCTTTCGGATAAAATGAAAGAATTGTGGGTAAAAAAGGCGAAGAATATGGTTAATCCGGCTAATATCAGCTTAGAGGAAATGTATTTTGAAAAGGCGCCTTTGTATGCAGAATTTGGAAAGATAATCGTCGTAGGAATGGGCTTTTTGTTCGTCAACAAACAGGGTGAGATGGCCTTAAAAGTGAAGACGATTGCTCACGC